>NZ_JAUBSB010000075.1:0-22428 GCF_036702135.1 Microcoleus sp. LAD1_D3
ATTGTCAGACTACTTCGGTAGCAAATCCCGATGAAGCGTCAAGAATCACCGCTCCTTTAGGACGGTGAGCATTTCAAGTAGTAGTGGCTTATAGTCTCGGTCATGCTATTTTGTATGACTGGATTAAGGATGTTAAGTCGTACATTAATGCATTCGAGCGAAAAGATCCCAGCTTTCATCTACGCATTGAGTCAATATATGGGCGTTTTTCTGAGAAAAATGAACGCAGAATGGGTGTCTTTTGGCCAATATGGTATCGTGACAGGGACGGAGAATTTAATGAGGCCATAGAAGCTTGCTTGGAAAGATATAAAAAACAGATTGTGATGGGTCATAAAACATTGCATGAAGAAGCCAAGAACTATTGGAAAACTACTTATGGTCTTTCCGATCAAGAAGTTGAAAATTTGCCGACGCTTTACAATCAGCACAAGCAGTATATGGAGGAAAATAGAAAGGATGCCATGAAAGCTCGCTGGGAAAGATATCAAAGAAAGATGGATATGCGCCAAACATTGCATGAAAAAGTAAGCCAAGAATCATGGGAAGACGACTTATGATCTTTCCGATCAAGCGCCAAGTTGTACGATCGACAAACTCAACAATATACTGTTACAATAATTATTATAAATGCTATGAATTGAGCAAAATTTTGTTCTGTGATGTCAATATCTCAGGGTTCGAGTCTTAGTTTCTTTCTTTGCCTTCTTAGCGGTGCGGTGCCTCGCTGTGAGATTGTTGGTGGTGCTTCCAGATTTTTGGTGGCGACACACCATACGATTGCTATATATATGGCGGCACAGATTTCCATGATTTAATGATATGTCAAGGGCGCGAAAATGTCAAGCAAAATTGTAATTCGATCGCCCAAAATTTTTGCTCAAATTCGATATATCGATCGCACTTATTTTTTAATTTTCAAATCTCCTGGGCCTTGTTTTTGTTGTCCCGTGCGGAAAACAACGACTCCCTTTTCAAGAGCAACTAAATCTATTTTAAGCGGACCGGCGATGTAAGTGACATCTGCGGCGATCGCCTGAACGTCCAGCGGTTTCTCGTACTGCTGCAATCGCTCGATAAAACCAGCTAAAGTTTCAATCTGACTGTCGGCCACTTGAACTCTACCGCCGACAACACCGATCAGGCGAGCGCGAAATTGACAAGCTTCTATCAATTGCAGCAACTGCTGTCGCACCTGTTCGTCGGTCAAAATCACCGGATCGACAGCAACCCCTGCAATCACATCTCCAGCGCGGAACACAACTCGATTGATTTCTGCTTCTGCAAATACCTTAATTACCTTTTCTTCCCGCAGGTAATTAGCGCCGGCGACAATTCGCACCACGTAGTCTTGACCGTCTTTAATCTGACTAATTAGTTGATCGATTTCTGCTTTAGTAATTTGAATAATCTGGTCTCTAACCTTCTTATTTTCCGGCTGCATCAGTCCGACGGTGGTTTTATTTGCTTCTTGCAAGAGTCGATCGATCGCGCGACTTGCCATACCGGGTTCGACAATGCGAACCACGCCAGCAGCTAAAATTTGACCGCGCCTGATGGCAACTGTACCCTCGCGGATTGCCTGAAAGTCCCGTTCCAAAACTTGCACTTGCTGCTGCAATAAAGTTTGTTGCTGTTCGAGTTGAGCTTGTTGCTGTGCCAAGGTTTCTAAGAGTGCTTCCCTCTCAGCAATTACTTTATCGCGCTCGATAATAGTTTGATCGCGCTCGGCGAGATTTTGCACCCGCTGAGCAATTTCCTTGTCTCGCTGGGCAATTAGTTCGTTGCGAGCGACAATTTCCTTGTCCCGCTGGGTAATTTCTGCCTCTCGCTTGGCAATTTCTGCGTCTCGCTTGGCAATTTGAGTTTTTACCTGCTCGATTAACTGTTGGCGTTCCTCTTGCAGTTGAGCGATTTCCGATCCTAAAGTCGTTTTTTGAGCAGAAACTGTTTTCAATTGGTTCTCGGTGCGATCGAGCTGAGCTTTTGTAGTCGATCGGGCCGTTTCAACCAGTTTCAATTGTTCTTCGGTGCGGGATTTAGCTGCTTCCACGCTGCTGAGCTGTTCTTCTGTCTTAGATTTAGCCGCTTCTACCTGACTTAACTGCTGTTCAGTTTTAGACTTGGCTGCTTGCACGCTGTTGAGCTGGGCCCGCAGCGAGTTTAATTTTGTTTGCGTCCGAGCTTGCTCGGCATTAGCGGTTTGGAGGGATTGATTAATTTGCTCTAAATTGGCTCTAGCTTGCGCTTGAGCGGCTCTGGCTTGACTTAATTCAGTTTCAACTCGATTTTTTTCTTGAGTGGCCTGGTTGATTTCTCGGCGGGCGTTGTTGAGCCTTTTTTGAATTTCGTCTATTCTAAAAACTCCCGTTCGCAGTGGCTTGCTAGTCGCAAACAAAATGCCCAGAGTCAGTGCGGACAAGATGCTGCCAGCCATAACTGTCACAACAACAGCAGTATCGCGGGGGCGAAGTTTGAACAAGCTCAATCTTGCCTTGCCGACTTTCGTCCCAAGGCGATCGCTGACAGTGGCGATCACACCCCCCAACACTAAAATTACAAATACCAGGATGTATCCAGCAGTCATTCCGATTTTAAATTTTGGATTTTGGATTTTGGATTGAATCTAAAATCCAAAATCCAAAATCCTATACTTTCTTCTCGGCATCAAGTGAATTGCTGGCTTAAAGCCACCGGGTTGTGGACTGTGATCTTTTTCTTGTGGATCGAGATCATGGTTTCTTGTCTGAGATCCCCCAGCAAACGAGTTACAGTTACCCGCGTCGAGCCGATCGCTTCGGCGATCGCCTGGTGGGACAGCTTCAAATCAATCGTAATCCCCTCTGTACCGGGCACGCCAAAATCCCGGCACAGAATCAGCAAAAAGCTGACGAGTCTCGAACCCATATCTCGGTGGGCCAGCGTTTCAATCATCATCTCGGTTTGCAAAATCCGAGACGACAGTCCCCGTAGCATCACCATCGACAATTCCGGGTCTTCCTTGAGCGCTTTCTCGACTTGTTCGATCGGCAGTGAGATCAATTCCACCGGCGTAAAGGCTACCGCATGGTAAAACCTGTCCGATCGGTGCCCCGTAATCAGAGACAGCACCCCAAATACGCTATTTTCGCGCAGGAGGGCGACTGTAATTTCTTCCCCTGCTTCGTACACCCTGGAGAGCTTGACAGCACCTTTAATGAGAACGTAGACGCGCTCAGCCGGGTCTCCAGGGAAAAAAATTGTCTTGCCCCGTTCAAAGGTTTCCACAATGGGTGGAAACGCCCCGCCGCTGATTTGGCGGAACACGGCTGCTAGCGGTCTATCATGCGTCACGACTAGATCCTTTGTACTAATCAATACTTTATAACTTGTCGATTAACCTTATTGAGTAAATATACTGTCCAACCTCCAATATCCTGGGATTCTGTTACTTCCATTTAATATTAAGGTAAACACACGCTGTATGATTAAATCTAGCCCTTCTCTTAACTTTTTCAATTCCGCCCCATGTAGCTCCACAGCAAAATTAATATCAATTGTGTCTCAATTGTGTCTCAATTGTGTCTGAATCAGTTAAATCTGAATCAGTTGTGTCTAAACTGGCGGGGTTGTCAGATCTAGCCAATGAGAACGGTGCAAGTTGCTTTTAGATAAACTACAGATGATAGATTTGACCGGAAAAAATGCTCTTGTTACGGGCATTGCCAACAATCGCTCGATCGCCTGGGGCATTGCTCAGCAGCTCCACAAAGCTGGGGCCAACCTCGGCATAACTTATTTGAAGGACGAGAAAGGCAAGCACGAGCGCAAAGTCGCTGAACTGGTGGAACCGCTCAATCCCAGTCTGTATTTGCCCTGCAATGTCCAAGACGAGAGCGAAATTGAGTCTACTTTTCAAACCATCGCCGACAAGTGGGGCAAGTTAGATGTCCTGATCCACTGTCTGGCTTTTGCCGGCAAGGACGAACTTTCGGGAGACTTCACCAACACTTCGCGCCAAGGTTTCTCCAATGCTTTGGATATTAGCGCTTACTCGCTGGTGCGGCTTTGTGCTGCTGCTAAACCCCTGATGGCAGAGGGCGGCAGTATTGTGACGCTGACTTACTTGGGCGGCGTCCGGGTAGTTCCTAATTATAATGTGATGGGAATTGCTAAGGCGGCTTTGGAAATGAATGTTCGTTATCTGGCGGCTGAACTGGGCCCGTTAAATATTCGGGTAAATGCGATTTCTTCGGGCCCGATTCGGACTCTGGCTTCGTCAGCAGTTGGCGGTATTCTGGACATGATCCACCACGTTGAGGAAGTGGCCCCGCTGCGGCGGACGGTGACTCAGCAGGAAGTGGGAAATGCTGCGGCTTTTCTGTGCAGCAATCTCGCTAGCGGGATTACGGGTCAAGTTTTGTATGTCGATGCCGGTTACGAAATCATGGGAATGTAACAGCTTGCAAACAGTTGACAGTTGACAGTTGACAGTTGACAGTGAAGCGTGAGGTTTTTTGACAGTTGATAGTTGACCCTTCGACAACGCTTGCGGGCGACGCAGGGAGGTTTTTAGACTCTCGAAAAAACAGTCCCCTGTTCGATTTCAACTGTCTCCTGGAAGAGTGCTAATCCCAAATTACTAATTAATTACTAATGAATGACCAATTGCGAATTATGGAGATAATCGATCGCCCTTCTCTTCCTCCTGCAAGTTCAGTTCAACCAGCTAGGGCCGCCTTGGTGAAACGCACGACACTGGAAACGGATGTCACGGCCAGCCTCAATCTCGACGGTGTGGGAACTTGCAAGGCATCTACGGGGATTCCGTTTTTAGACCATATGTTGCATCAGATTGCTTCTCACGGATTGATCGATTTGGACGTGCAGGCGATCGGGGATTTGGAGATTGACGACCACCACACGAACGAAGATGTGGGAATTACCTTAGGCCAAGCGCTAGCAAAAGCTGTCGGGGATCGATCGGGCATTTCTCGCTTCGGGCATTTCATCGCACCTTTGGATGAAGCTTTAATTGAAGTAGTGCTAGACTTTTCGGGACGGCCTCACTTAAGTTACAACTTAGAAATTCCCAACCAGCGGATCGGCACTTACGATACTGAATTAGTGAGAGAGTTTTTTTCGGCGGTGGTGAACCACACTCAGATGACACTGCACATTCGACAGTTGCAGGGGGGGAATTCTCATCACATTGTGGAAGCGACGTTTAAGGCATTTGCACGGGCGATCCGGATGGCCGTAGAAATCGATCCGCGGCGCGCCAGTCGGATTCCGAGTTCTAAAGGAGTTTTGTAGTAGGGGGTTTGTAGTAGCGTTTGGGCGCTACTACGAACTTGTAAATCAAAATATATCTGCTATGTAGTTAAAAACACCTTGACTTCCCTCGCCGTACTTCCCGATAAATTCAGCGATGATTCGATCGCTACACCTTTCTATAGCTTCATCAATAGAACTTTGTGCTAAAACTTGACTAGCCGACTGACGCAACACTTCAAACAGATTCACAGTATAGCGAGTATCTTCACTGACAAAATCCCACAGTTCTCGACCTATTAAAGTTATCATTTCCGAATTTGGCAAAATTTGCTTCAGCAAACCAAGTGTTACAGTTTTATTAGTTCTTTTACCGTAAGCTATACCAATATAAGCGCGATCGCCCTCCTGAATTTTTTCCTCAATTTTGGCAGCCCAATATACTATCTGGTCTTTATCCATATCATTCGGGCCGCTTTTTACCTGTATCCAGCATTTCTCGCCATCACTGGTAGTTTTAATTGCGTCCCATCCTGACTTGCCAGGTGGACTTTCTGCACTTTCAGAGCAAGATATCAAGAGTTTTTGAATAAAAAATCCCATTGAAGTGACAATAGACCTAGTAGCAGTCATATAAACATTGAGCCTGACCACTTCTTCGGGAGTGTCCAGATTTAACGCCCTAATTAAAAATGGGTTGGGATGAATTTTCCCTAAAGTCAGATTTTCAACCATAACTAGCTGTCGCCCAGTAAAATCTCGACAAATGCTGGCTAAAAAATTTTCAGCGATAGTAAGTTGCAGCGACAGTTGGCCTGAAGATATAAATGCTAAAATGCGTTCAATCTCATCGGGAGTAAATCTGAGTGCTCTTTTGCCCGATATGCTGCTGATGCCGTTTGTGAGTGTTGCAGCTTCTAAGTTAAAAAATTCTTCTAACTCAGCAAAGTGACTGGCGAAAGAGCGAGACTTGCTGGCAGGCAATCCTATTTCTTTCTCTAAGACAAATGCTAATAATTCATGAAGTTGTTCTGACACTTTTATTTCTCCTCAACTCTATTTTAAATATTAGTTAACTGAAAAGAGAAAGCTGTTGACTTATTTCTCTTCCTCTAACTTGATCGCCCTTAATTACCTGACAAAGGTACTTACCGATCGCCTCTCCCAATAATACCGGAACTGCATTCCCAATTTGCCGATATTTAGAAGCAGTTGAGCCATAAAAAACCCAGTCGTCGGGAAACGTTTGAATTCGGGCGCACTCCCTTACACTCAAAGGACGCAATTCATCGGGATGACACATATCTGTAGCCTTTTGATGAGGACTCGTTGTGACAGTAGGCGACGGTTTCTCCCACGCTAAGCGTCGATAAAAACCAACTTTACCGCCTTCTGATTTATAAGCTCCTCCCATTGCTTCTTGCTGTAATTCGCTGGGTAGATACCTCCAGTTTTGACCTGCTGTTAACAGCCGCAAATACTTGAGGCGACTTTCTGAGTAAGGGACAAATTCTGGCTGAGAATCTACTAAATCTTTTAATCCTTCTCGAAGCGTCAGCCATTTGGGTTTTTTACCAGTACCTTTCTGACTGTAATGTGGGAGCGGCAAAGTAACGGAATCATTACCTTTATAACCAATAAATATTACTCTTTCTCTAACTTGAGGAACGCCGTAATCAGCAGTATTGAGCAAATCATACACAACTTCATAACCAATGCGCTTCATCTCTGCCAAAATCACTTGTAAAGCTGCACCGGGCATTTCATCAGCTTCTAACTGGGGGCAACCTAAACCTCTGCGATTGTGAGGTCGATGTCGAAGCGGAGCTGACAGCAATCCCTTAACATTTTCCATGATAAAAAAGCGCGGTTTGATTTCGTCAACAATGCGTATGAAATCCATAAATAAGCTACCGCGCGGATCGCCAACAGACCCCCGGTTTCCGGCTGTGCTGAAAGGTTGGCACGGGGGGCCACCAGTCACTAAATCTACTTCATCAGCGCGCAGAGGCCTATCTAAACCTAAGATTTGTCCGCCTTCTTGTAATAGAGTTTGGGCGCTGACTTGGCAAATATCTCTCGGTACAGCAGATAAGGATAAATGAGGACGATTTAGAGAGATTGTTTTGGTAGCATCAGGTTCGATTTCTACTAAACTTACTGTCTGAAATCCGGCTTTTTCTAGACCTAAATCTAAACCGTAGGCTCCAGTAAAAAGACTAATAGTTATCGGTTGGTTGTTAATCACAGGTTTTTGCCTCAAGAACAGCTTGGATCATCGCTCAAAAGTAAGTTGATGAGAATTTCTTTTAATGAACTGCATAGGGCGCAGAGGAAGCGGAGGAAGAAAAGAGAGAGAATATAAGAGAAGACAGGACTTACGGAGAACCTCTATATGTAGGTGTGCAGTGCACACCTTACCGCTAAAAGCTCAAACCAGAATTGCCGCTTAATCTATCCAAACTTTGTCAAAAATCGGAAAGCATCGAGTACATGACTCGCGCAAACGTAAGGCGAAGTATTGTAAAAAGCTTGCCAAGCCGCCGCTTTATCTTCGTCGTATTTATCGGATCTTTCCGGGTGTTTTCCTTGCCAATTCAGACGCACTGCGTGACCCACTAATACATCTAAAACGATATATTCTTCTACTTGCAATTCGGGGTTGCGCTGGGCGATCGCCGCCAACTCCATCAACGCCTCAATATTGACTTGTCGGTATTCCGGGGCGACAATTTTATTCAGTAAATGCTCGATTTGTAGCGCAAAATTCTTTTCGCCTGGGGTCATTTCCGATAAAATGATATGGCTATCTAAGCGATTGCGCCGTTCTAATTTGTCGCCAATTATCAAGCCTTTGCAGTGCCGCAGGAGTCCCCAAACACTCGGATAAAAATCCTTGGGTACGCGATTGACAGTACCTTCCATCTGCCGCTTCCGCCGCCATCCTCCCGCAGGCATTTGGGGTTCTTCGGAAACAGGCGCTACTACCCATTCAATATCTTTTTCCGCCTGTTTGACGCGCAGGGATTCTTGCTGTTTAAGGATTTGATTCATTTCCTCGTATTCTGTCAACACTTGGCGCAGGCGATTTTTGATTTCAAAGGGACTTAGCTGCATTAAATGTTCGTAAGCTTCATTTTGCGTAACTCCCAATTCGCGCGCCAACTCGCTTGTTAACAGCAGAATAAAGTAGCTAACTCTCAGTGTCAGCAAACCTTTAAATAAATGCGGTTCGGCTTTAATTAACAGGCCGAGGTAGATGAGAACTTCTTGAGTTAGAACTCGATCGCGAATATCTTCTCCGCAGAATTGGCGAATTTTGTCCATCACTTCGGTGTAGGAACCGGGGCGCGAAATCACTGAATCTTCGCTGTAGGCTTTACCCACAGCAATCTGCTTTTGTCGCACCAAAATGTCTGTCACCGCATCAGACAAGCTGATATCAACTTTGTCCAGCAAACCTGCGGCATGGCGGATGACGGCCCATTGAATTTTTGATTGCGAACTTTCTCCAGCTTTTGTATAAACTTCGTTGAGCAAATCCACAACTTGTACAGTGGCTTCCGCACCTCCAAATCCTGTATCAAAATTTAATCCTTTGAGTCTAACTAAGGTGTGCAACAACTCAATTTGTTCGTACAAATTTTCTGAATCTCGTAGGCTAGTTAGCAAGAATTGAGTATTAGTTTCGCACTCTAATTTAAATTCTTGCGTGTGACCCAAAGGCCAAGTTTTTTCAGGATTGTAAGTTAGATATAAGCGCGTTTCTACTGCACCTGTCACCGGAGATTCGGTAAATTCAAAGTCGTGCATGAAATCAATTCTTTCGGTGCCAGCAGTCAGCATTAACTGCTTAAGATTTCCGAGTTTAACTGGCGTGTTATTACAGTGTCCATCCCGGAATTCCTTCATTAATTCTAACAACGCCTCCCGGCCAGTTTCCAGCATAGTGTGAGTCAGCATCAGCGTTACCGTAGGGCGTCCCAACTGATACCAGTGGCGGTGAATGTGAGCTATTTCGCTCTTGATTTGAGCTACTAAAAAATGGTAATCTAAAGTTAAGTAAAACTCTTGTCTGTTCAAAAATGAGGGGAGAAATACGATCGCCTCTTCGCGAATTTTGAACACCCGAGAAGTTGTTAAACTCCGCAGACGCCGCACGGGGCGGCCAGTTAAGCCTAATGGGTCGTTACGTCCAATTTGCGTGTAAATAGCTGATAATTCTTTAGTCTGGCGGACTTGAATAGGCTCGACCTGTTTTGGGGTTTGCGCCGCAATGCCGTTAGCAGCTAATTCTGCTTGCAAATCTTCGTCTTCAGCTAACAGTGCAATTTGCACTAAAGGTTCTCTGTGCTGGCCGACTGAAAGGTGCCTTCCCAGCGGGTCGATGTCGCCAACTGCGATTAATCCTTCGTTCAGCAATTGACCGAGAAAATACAAACTTTGCGCCCAAACTAGGGGAATATTTTCATTCGGTAAGCGCTGCTGGCTGCTGGGATTTAGCTTTTCTGCTTCTATATTTTCGGCGGGCACGTAATACAATTCGGGTAGCAGCGGCAAACCCGATCGATCGACTGCTAGAGATTCCAAACGCTGTTGGTACTCTTGCACTTGGGCTTGATTTCCCTGAAATATGCCGTCCAAGAGCAAATAAGTGAAAAATAGCGGCCACTCGCATTCAATGTGCTCGAACTGCCTTAATTCTGTGGGTTCGTAGTGCAGGCGATCGGCATCTTCCAAAACTGTTTGGTGTCCGTCCCGCAGAAACCGCTTGCAGCCGTAATTTCCTTGCAATTTGTCAATAATCTTATTTCGAGTCCGTTCTATTAATTCTCGGTCTTCCACAGCAAAAGCCGGAAAACTAATCACGCTCAATAAAGCCGCATCTACTTCTTTTGAACTAGATTCGCGAGGCAAAAGCGATTCCAAAGTTATACGACTTCGGGCAATTTCGTCTGGCAAAACGTGAATAACAGATGCTTGAGAGCCTTTAATTCCAAACAAATCCAACCCATTTATTGCTTCCAGCGCTGCTTTTGCCATGCCAACTGAACTGGCGTTCAATTCTGCATTGCCGCGATTGATTTTATGGCCTCTTTCCCAAATTCCGTAATCGGGCGTGCGGTACGCTCTACCGATGTAGTAAACTAAATTTTGCACGAAATTGACTTCATCAATTGTAAAAATTACGTGCAGCCCGGAAGCCGTCATTTGAGCAAGAATTAATAAAAATATAGATGTAGCGTCTAACTGTAAATGGCCCCACTCGTCATCACCGACAACAATACTTCCAGTTTGAGTATTGTATTTAGCGTGCAGGGCATCTAGGGGCGACTGAGTATTTTTAAAATGTTCTACTTTGCTCGATTGCTGCATCATCGCAAACAGCAATCCGCGCATCAGTTTGACTGTGCTGTGTTCGAGTTCAAATGTCCGGCCCTGATCGCCATCAACTTTGCGGTAAGCTAAACCCAAACCCCAAACTGCGAGAATGCTGTACACGTTGTCGCGCACCCAGGCATCAGTGTAGTCGCCGTGGGCGTTAACGGCGGTACTCGCCGGCAGCAAACCGGTAATTGGGTTCTGGCGCTTGAGGATGACGGTTTTGATTTGCTGGTAGTAATAATCTAACCTGGTTTGCCGCTGAGTTGTTGCGATCGCCATTTCGTTTTCCTTGTTGTTCCTGATGCGAGCCGAATTGCGGTGAATAGACTTTTAAATATATCAGAGTTTAGATTATTTCTCAAGTTTTGCAAATACAACAAGGTAATTGCCATGTCTAGCCGCAACAACAATAACAACAGCGTTCCTTTCGTAAAAATTGTCTACTCTACAGTCAAAATTAATGGTAAAATTGAGCTAGTACCGATGGAATGGTACGCAGACGGCTCTGTCAAAAAAATCGAACACTAATGCTCGATCGCACTTGGCAGCCTAACTCTAATGGACTTGCGCGCCGCGTACAAAAAACCCGGTTTTTGGGCCACGGAATGATGACTTAACAGAATCTTTGTGGCACAAACCTGGTTTTTTGCGTCCAAAAGTGGTATAGGATAGATCGCCAATCTAAGCTAATTTAAATAACTAGGTGTGTAGGAATCTCAAAGAAAAAAATATGGATCGATCGCAGCCGCAATTTTCAGTGCTGGGACTACCAGTTCACATATTAGATGATTATGCAGGTTGGCTGATGCAGCGCCTGCATCAAGGGTTGGGAAGTCACGTCGTGACGCTGAATGCTGAAATGGCGATGCAAGCCGAGCAAAATCCCGCTTTAGCAGATGTAATCCGCAAAGCCGAACTCGTGATTCCCGACGGTTCGGGAGTGGTCCTGTACTTGCGGATGCGCGGCAAACCGGCACAGCGCTATCCGGGGATTGAATTAGCAGAATCGCTGCTGCAACAAGCCGGAAAATTGCCTGATTCAGAACCACTATTTTTCTTTGGAGGTTCCCCCGGAGTGGCGGCTGCGGCGGCCGAAACTTGGCAGCAAAAAGTTAACGGATTGTCGATTGCTTCTCAGCACGGCTATCTCTCCACAGATGAAGAGAAAGACTTCCGTGAAAGCCTCAAAAAAATGCAGCCCAAACTAATTTTTGTAGGCTTGGGAGTGCCGCGCCAAGAATTTTGGATTGCCGAACACAGACACCTTTGCCCTCAGTCAATTTGGGTGGGAGTAGGCGGCAGTTTCGATATTTGGGCGGGGACAAAAACCCGCGCGCCGGCGTGGTTTTGCGACAATCATTTAGAATGGCTGTATCGGCTTTATCAAGAACCTTGGCGGTGGCGCAGGATGTTAGCTTTGCCACAATTTGCATTGAAAGCTTTGGGGGATTTTCGAGGGTAAAAGTTCCCACTAGAATCGGGTTTACGGGAGTTATGGCTGATATTGCCGATCGCGCGTGAACCCGCCGCTACAATAATTGTGGTTAATTTACGTGACATGATACAGCATATTCCCGTAGAGCTGGTAAACTTAATCTAGTAAGTAGATCGGCATGAAAAAACAATAATATCTTGTATGGGCGATCGCGAGCCAATATCTATAAAAGCCCGCAGCAAAGCCTTTTCCTCTTCACTAGATATTCTTGGGGCCCAAAGGGAGTAATAGCGAATCACCTTTAGTCAAAGTCCCATTTATGAGTAGTTCCCCAAGAAAGAAAAAAACCATCTTGTTTTTGGCAGCTAACCCCAAAAACTCCACGCCCCTGCGCTTAGGTAAAGAGGTTCAAGAAATTGCCGATGGGTTGCAACGTTCTAAAAAGCGTGACAAATTTCAACTTGAGCAACAGTGGGCGGTGACACCCAGAGAAATGCAACGAGCAGTCTTAGATTTTAATCCAGAAATTGTCCATTTTTCCGGACATGGGGCAGGAGAAGGCGGGTTAGCCCTTGAAGATGACACAGGACAAATTAAGCTGGTGAATGCAAAAGCATTAGCCGGCCTCTTTAAACTGTTTCAGGATCAAGTAGAGTGTGTGGTACTAAACGCTTGTTATTCAGAAGTGCAAGCCAAAGCCATCGCAGCCCATATTCCTTATGTGATTGGCATGAACCAAGCCGTCGGTGATAATGCTGCCAGAGAATTCGCAGTAGGATTTTATGACGCATTGGGTGCCGGTAGAACTGTCGAATTCGCCTATGAATGGGGTTGTACCAGTATTAGTATGGCCGGCATTCCTGAAGAACTCACGCCGGTATTGAGGACAAAGCCTGATTCTCCTGTAGAGACAACAGTGGAAGTGAGAGAGGCTTTAGATGCAGCAGTGAGCGAGAATGTTAAAAATCCACCTGTTGCGGTTGAAAATACCCGATCCCTCACCTCACCGGCCATTTCAATTTCCAACTTAGATAACCCAGAAGGTTCTGTTAGCTTAGATTGTCAGCTATATACCGATCGTCCTCCTATCGAATCCGACTGCTACCAAACCATTCTCAAACCAGGAGCTTTGATCCGAGTAAAAGCACCTCGTCAAATGGGAAAAACCTCTTTATTACAGCGCATTCTGCACCAGGCAAGAGAACAAGGACATAAAACTGCGTATTTAAACTTTCAATCTGCTGATGCAAGTTTTCTTACCAATCTTGATGAGCTGTTGCAGTGGTTCTGTGGCGACATCACCAATGAATTAAACTTAGAATATCGAGTAGCAGACTACTGGAAACAAGGCATGGGGAGCAAGCAAAAATGCGGCAACTATTTTCAGCGCTATCTGTTGGCCACCATTACTTCCCCCTTAACTTTGGGATTGGATGAAGTCGATCAAGTTTTTCAGTATCCCGAAATTGCCCAAGAATTCTTTGGTTTGCTGCGGGCGTGGCATGAAAAAGGGAAGAATGAACAAGCTTGGAAAAAACTACGTTTAGTTATTTCCCATTCTAAAGAAGTTTATATTCCGCTCAATATCAACCAGTCACCCTTTAATGTGGGTTTACCGATTGAGTTACCAGAATTTAATCCTACACAAATTTTTGAATTAGTACAAAAACACCAACTAAATTGGTCAAATTATGAGATAGAAAAGCTGATAGGAGTGGTAGATGGGCATCCTTATCTGTTAAGAAAAGCTCTTTATGAAATTGCTCGCGGTTCTTTAGATTTAGAACAGTTTTTACAGATTGCACCGACTGAAGAAGGCATTTTTGGGGATCACCTACGCCGGCATCTATTTAACCTCACGGCTGATGCAAATTTAGAAGCAGCGATGAAACAAGTCATAGCGAGTTCTGAGCCAGTACGATTAGAACCCGCTCAAGCCTTTAAACTTCGCAGTATGGGCTTAGTGAAACTGCGGGGAAATGATGTCATTCCTCTGTGCAATCTCTATCGGCTTTATTTTAAAGATCGCTTGGGAGTTCGTTAATGAATGACAAACTTGATCTAGATTATGAATATCAAGTGGGGGGCAGTTTGCCGGTCGATGCACCCACCTATGTCAAAAGACAAGCGGATCGAGATTTTTATCAAGGATTAAAAGCCGGAGAATTTTGTTACGTCCTTAACTCGCGGCAAATGGGAAAATCGAGCTTGCGGGTGCAGACAATGGCAAAATTGCAGCAAGAAGGATTTGCCTGTGCTGCGGTTGATATTACGTCAATTGGCACCTCAGATATTACGGCCGAAGAATGGTATTTTGGCCTCATTGACTCGCTGGTGAATAGCTTTGAACTTTACAATCATTTTGATTCTTACGAGTGGTGGACAGCTCACGATTTAGTCTCTCCTGTTCAACGGTTCAGCAAGTTTATCGGAGAAGTCTTGCTGAAATTTCTTGATGAATCTATCGTGATATTTGTTGATGAAATTGATAGTGTATTGGCTTTGCCATTTAATATAGACGACTTTTTTGCGCTAATTCGAGACTGTTTCAACCATCGCGCCGACAAACCACACTATAAGCGGTTAACCTTTGCTTTGATTGGGGTCGCAACGCCTTCTGATTTGATTAGTAATCATCTTCGCACGCCGTTTAATATCGGGCAGGCGATTGAGTTAACCGGCTTTCAATTAACAGAAGCGCAACCTTTGGCAGTTGGGTTAGAAACTCAAGCCGAAAATTCGCAAGCATTGTTAGAAGCAGTTTTATATTGGACGGGTGGGCAGCCATTCTTAACGCAAAAAGTTTGTAAAATACTGCTCAATCAGGCCAACTCTGCCTCAATTCAAAATCCTGATGAGTGGGTTAAAAACTTAGTTCAAGAAAAGGTAATTAAGAAGTGGGAAGGACAGGATGAACCAGAGCATTTAAAGACCATTCGAGATCGGATTTTACGCAGCGAACAACGGGCAAGTCGGCTGTTGGGGCTATATCAGCAAATTTTACAGCACAATGAGATAGAGGCTGATGATACGGCTGAACAAATGGAACTGCGTCTCACAGGTTTAGTCGTTAAGCAAGCAGGTAAAATTAAAGTTTACAACCCCATTTATCAAGCAGTTTTTAACCGGGATTGGGTAGAGAAACAATTAGCAAATCTCAGACCCTATAGCGAAAGCTTTAAAGTTTGGATTGAGTCTGAGTGCCAAGATGAATCGCGGCTGTTGCGGGGTCAGGCATTGCAAGAAGCTCAAACTTGGGCTGCCGGTAAAAGTTTGAGTGATTTAGATTATCAGTTTTTAAATGCCGGCAGGGAACTCCAACGACAGGAAGTTGAACGAGATCTAGAAGCACAGAGACAAGCCAATCAACTTTTGACTAAGGCGAATCAGACACTCACTCAAGCCCAGCAAAAAGCACGAAAAATTACAGTTGTGACTTCTGGTTTTGCTGGGGTTGCTGTGTTAGTGGCAGTAGTAGCTTTTATGTTTGCTAGGAACAAAGTCGGACAAATTGAAAAGGTAGCAGATGTAATACTAACAAGTGCCTCTTCAAAAGACTATTTAGCTTCTGGACAAACTTTTCAAGCCCTGTTGGAAGCAGTGCAGGCGGGGCAAGCATTTAAACAACTCGATGCTTCAGTCGAAACTACATGGAATATTAAAAGACAAGTGATGGCTGCGCTGCAACCAGCAGTTTACCAAGTTAAAGAGCGCAATAGTTTGGAAGAACATAGCAGTTTTGTCTATAGCGTCGCCTTTAGTCCCGATGGCAAAACCTTAGCTTCTGCAAGCTGGGACAACACGATCAAACTGTGGAATCTGCAAAGCCAAAAACCCATCGCCACCCTCACCGGCCATAGCGATTCGGTCAGGAGTGTCGCCTTTAGCCCAGATGGCAAAACCTTGGCGACCGCAAGCGATGACAAGACGATTAAACTGTGGGATCTGCAAAGCCAAAAACCGATTGCCACCCTCGCCGGCCATAGCGATTCGGTCAATAGTGTCGCCTTTAGTCCAGATGGTAAAACCTTAGCTTCTGCAAGCTGGGACAACACGAGCAAACTGTGGAACCTGCAAAGCCAAAAACCGATTGCCACTCTTTTGGGCCATCAGAGTTCGGTCAATAGTGTCGCCTTTAGCCCAGATGGCAAAACCTTGGCAACTGCTAGCAGCGGTGACAACACCATCAAACTGTGGAACCTGCAAAGCCAAAAACCGATTGCCAATCTTTTGGGCCATAGCAATTCGGTCAATAGTGTCACCTTTAGCCCAGATGGCAAAACCTTGGCAACTGCTAGCGGTGACAACACCATCAAACTGTGGAACCTGCAAACCCAAAAAGAGATGGCCACCCTCACTGGCCATAGCAATTTGGTCTATAGTGTCGCCTTTAGCCCAGATGGCAAAACCTTAGCTTCTACAAGCGGTGACAACACCATCAAACTGTGGGATCTGCAAAGCCAAAAGGAGATCGCCACGCTCACTGGCCATCGCAAATCGGTCATTAGGGTCGCCTTTAGCCCAGATGGCACAACCTTGGCTTCTGCAAGCGCCGACAAGACCATCAGACTATGGACTTGGGATTTTGATAAACTGATGGCATTAGGCTGCGAGTCAATAAGTGATTATCTCAAAAACAACCCGAAAGTGACAGCAGAGGATAAACAGATGTGCTCTGATTACCTCAACCAAAAGTCAATCAAAAAGAACTAGGCAAAAACAGCCAGCCAGCAAGATCCTCGCACTACATTTTTTTCACCTCAGCACAAATTCCACCTTTTCCGTCGTCCATTCATTAGTGGCTTTAGTTACAACCTCCGCCTTTCGCCCCTGTAAATCTTGGTCTAACGCTGGCAATTCCCACAAGCGATAATTCGTTGCATCCACAGTTGCAAATACTTTTATTACATTTACCCCTTCCTCATAATTTTCTGGCAATGATAGTTTGAGTTCTTCTGTCCTCTCTTGTCCGGGTTCTACAACTTCATAATTCCGACCTTTGGGATAGAGTTGTTCTATACTAAAATTCATATCAAAGTTCAACGCAGTGATATTTAAAGTTCGATTAGATTCATTGCGAATTCGTAACGTTACCTCTGTACCTTTTTCTAATACAGGAACCTTACCATCAGCATTCAAAACTACAATTTGCCGTTTTACTGATTGAACCAATTCAACCTTAAGTTTGCCATTTAAGCGAGAAAAAGCATCTTCATTATCCAACTCCAAACGATTTTGATATATGGTAATATGGATTAAGCGATTAATTAGCTTTTTAGCTGCTTCAGGTGCATCAACTTTGAGCGGCAAAAGAACATTTTTGATTGGTTCTTTTTTAGCATCTAAAATCAAATATTCTCCTTGAGAATTCACGGAAACAAAATAATTCACATTCTCATCTTTTTCTGTTTGTGGACAGAATTCTATCCAGCTATGATTTTCAACTTCCTCTTTTTGAGTTTCGAGCATACCAAGAAGTGAGGACACATCTACACCAGGAATTTGCGGTAACGGGTCAGGCAGAAGAACGCGAACTTTGCGAATTTGTTCCAACGGTGGCCCTACATAGACAGCAGGTGAACCTATTTCAATTATTCGTTCTCTTAATTTAGGTTTGAGTTCTCTGGTTGTAAATTCGTTGTGTAACCCCGTTACTTCTGCCCAACAGTCGGATGCTCCCAATTCTACAACTTTAACTGTAGCAATGCGATTTTCACTATCCTCAAAATTCCGCGTTCCGAATCGAAAAATATCGAATTCTGCCCCTTTTTTAAGGCCGCTAGCTTCACCCATTTGCAATTGGACTCGGTTTTTGGTAATATCTACTTTCATCACCGGAGGGTTACGGCTAACAACGACAGATTGACCGCCCAAAAAAGAGCGATTTGTCTCGCCAATCAACATCGGTGTTTGTCGGTCAAAGTCAGTGTGAACTAGATTAGAAATTTGATTGAACAAATGTTCTACAGCAATCTCTGTCCCGTATTTTCGCAAAGCTTTTAGTAAATAATAAGTTAAAGCGCCGTTGCGTTCCGTCCCTTCAAAAACCTTTTCATAAGCAAATTCCTGATCCCGACAAGCTGCTATTAAGGTATAACCTTTCGGTTCGGGTAACAAACCATTGACAACGGTAATATTGCGGCTATTTTCTGTTGAAGTTTGCCAATTTTGTGCTAATTCCGGAAGCGGTGCGACTAAACTATCTGTAGGTCGAAGAGTCATATCAATAAAACCTTCACCGCGAATCCGGTCATCTCCGCTCATTTCTCTAGTTGCGCCACCGGAATGACAGCTATCGAGTACGAGGGTTACAACTAACTCTTTTGCCACCATTTCTTCCAGGAGTTTGGCAAATTCCAAATCTCGCAAATAGCGTGAGTGTGGTTGACCGATATCGCAGGGAACTAAGGCTTCATCTAAACCCATAGAACCCTTGACATCTTCAAAAATTGTTTTCGCCCGTCCGCCGTGACCGGAGTAGTGAATATATACTCGGTCTTGAGGTTGGGCTTTGGCGGTTAGTTCTTTGAATTTGGCGACGATATTTTCATAAGTTGGTAGGATTTCCGGGGGTTCTTGGGGTTGGTTGGGATTGTCGGAAGCAGTCGCAGTGAGTTTAATAATTTGGTCGGGTGTGAGGGTGAAGGTGTCTTTTAAATAGGTTTCGACGTGGTTGATATCTTGAACGCATCCTCGCAAGTTTTTGTAGTAGTTACCTTCAGGTAAGCGATGGGGGAAGTAGAAATTGATGCCGATGAGGAGGGCGTAGAAGTTGGGGGTTTGGTTTGTCATGGTTGTTGGTGGGTAAGGAGTTTGGGAAAAGTTTGATTTTTATATGGGAGTGAGGTTGAGTTTTTTATGCAGTTTTCAATCTAAAAGTCTTAAAGCTTTTTGCATAAATCTTTGTCAATTTCCAGGGCATCTGCATCATTAGGATTAGGTATCAGGTAATTGTCTATGAAATTGCATCCTTCCTTAACTAAATAATCAAAATCCCACCGCCACAGTTTCACTGTCTTGTCATCACTGCCAGTAGCTAGCAGCTTGCCATTGGGGCTGAAACTGACCGCCAAAACCGGGTTTGTATGTCCGCTGAGGGTTTTAATTTCTTTGCCAGTGGTGGTATCCCACAGTTTCACGGTCTTGTCATCACTGCTAGTTGCCAGCAGCTTGCCATCGGGGCTGAAACTGACCGCATAAACCCAGCTTGTATGTCCGCTGAGGGTTTTAATTTGTTTGCCAGTGGTGGTATCCCACAGTTTCACGGTCTTGTCAGCACTGCCAGTGGACAGCAGCTTGCCATCGGGGCTGAAACTGATAGCATTAACCGGGTTTGTATGTCCGGTGAGGGTTTTAATTTCTTTGCCAGTGGTGGTATCCCACAGTTTCACGGTCTCGTCAGCACTGCCAGTGGCCAGCAGCTTGCCATCGGGGCTGAAACTGACAATATTAACCGAGTTTGTATGTCCGCTGAGGGTTTTAATTTCTTTGCCAGTGGAGGTATCCCACAGTTTCACGGTCTTGTCATCACTGCTAGTTGCCAGCAGCTTGCCATCGGGGCTGAAACTGACAATATTAACCGAGTCTGTATGCCCGCTGAGGGTTTTAATTTGTTGGCCGGTGGCGGTATCCCACAGTTTCACTGTCTTGTCACGACTGGCAGTGGCCAGCAGCTTGCCATTGGGACTGAAACTGACACGATTAACCGAGTTCGCGTGTCCGCCCAAAGTATTTGGTGCTGCCACATTAGAAACTGTATTTAATAATGACAATTCTACGTAGGTCTGGGTATTAGCATCTACCCAAGGTGTACGTCGCATTTGCACAACGGCTTTTAAACTTGTTTTGAGAGCTTTAGTCCCATCTAAATTTAAAAGCCCGTCGGAATATTGAGCCAGAGAATTAATTTCATTAATTGCCGCACGCCACCAACCAACACCGGCTATTCCTGCTAAACCCAAAGCTATCACCGAAAAGCTACTTAGCCCAATAATTGTCAGTCGCCTCCTGCGTTCCTGTTGCTGTTTCTCCCTATCCCGTTCTTTAACGCTAACCTGAATAAAATCTCGTTCCTCCTGCGTCATTTCATCGGCACGTTGACGCAACCAATCTTCCGCCACAGTCAACGGCGCACCCCGCAACATTGCCCCAGAGTCATGGTTGTTATTTTTCCACTCGCGTAACGCCACCTTCAGCCGTTCTTGCCAAGTCCGAAACTGACGGTTAGCATTTATCCACTCGCGGAGAGTTCCCCATTGCCGAATTAGGGTTTCATGCACCAATTCTACGGTATCTTCCTGTTCTTGCCGTCCCGTCACTACCAAACGCGCTTGATATCCAGCTAAATAACTGACCAAATTCCAGTTATCTTCCCCCACTTCCGCACGGCTAGCAACGCGCCTGGTATCCTCCGTTCCTTCCCCCGGACGCACTAATTGCACAAATATTCGCTGTGCCTGTTTTTTCTCGGTTTCGCTCAGTTGTTGATAAACCTGTTCGGCATGATTAGCAATTGCTTTTTTCACCCCGCCAATTTCTTCATAAGCTTGGTGAGTTAATTCTCGGTTTATTTGCTTTTCCCATAACCGAGTTAAAGCAAATTCTAATAACGGTAAATTCCCCGGTTCTTCCCCCACATCATCGAGAATGCGTTGGGTTAGTTGCGGTTCTAACTGTACTTCCAATTTTTGAGCGGGTAATTCAATAGCTGCCTGTAATTCTTCCCGCTTCATGGAACTGAGTAACTGCGGTGTACATTCTTGCAACGCATTCCGCAACGGACGATAAGAAAGCACATAGCCGTAAAAATCAGCCCGTAAAGTCAAAACCAATCTAATATTTTCTTGAGCAATCGCCGTTAGTAACCCATCCGCAAACCTTTCCTGTTCTTCCTTCACTTGACAAAGTGTGTACAGTTCCTCAAACTGGTCGGCAACTAACAATAACCGTTTACCTGGGTTACGTGCCAAAATGCGAGATACCACCTGCTGCAAAGTGATCCTACCATTTCGCAAATCACCTGCTAGCCCCATTGTTTCTCGCAGTTTTTGAGTTTCACCTGCTTCTGGTTCTAATTGCCGCACCAAGGCAAAAGCTAACGGCTCAAAGGGTTCTTTTCCCGGACGGAAAGTTTCAATTAACCAGTTTCCCTCTTTTCGCAATTGGGGAATTAATCCCGCATACACCACAGAAGATTTACCGCTGCCACTTGGCCCAACCACTACTACCAACGGTTGTTTGTGCGTTACTTCTACTAAATTACTGACAAATTTCTCCTGTCCGAAAAAGAAGTCGGCATCTTCTTCCCCAAAGGCAGATAATCCTTGGTAAGGATTGGGCGGAATCACATCTTCAACAGCAATTACACCCTGAGCAATCGGAGCATCAATTAAATTCTTTTTCTTGAAAACAGGAGTTTCATGCTCTCGGAAACTCATCATCTGCGAGCAACCTAAGTCGTAGGCTTCTTCTAACGTATATCCAGCAGCGATCGCATCATAAAACCCCACGGCAAAAGCAACGGCTGCTTTATCTCCCACGGCTCGATTCATGCCAATGACATAATTAACGTATTGACTAATTGCCTCTGCCTGTACTTCGGAATAACAAGCATTGAGAATTACACAATCTACACCTTTTTTGGCAAACAATTTAAACATACTGGCAAGGGCGTTTGTCTGCACCAGCGCCATTTTTCCGGTATCATCTTCTAGGACAATTCCATCTTCTCCAGCACCATGCCCGCAAAAGTGGACAATATGAGGTTGATAATCTAAGATAGCCCGGTAAAAATCACGGGAACGCACTGCCCATTTTTGTTCTAATTTATACAGTTCTCGTTTATTTGCCCTTCGCAATCCTTCGTCAATTTCCCGGATCTCTTGCTCCAATCGCAGGGGAACGGTATTGGTGGGATTGGCTGCCAGAATCAGAATTGTTTTGACTGGGGTGTTGTTAGTCATGGGTTCAGGAATTGCTCTGGTTTTCTGGAGCTTTTACCTTTGTTTGCTTAAGGAGATTTCTTTTACTTAAACGGGTAAAGGTATTTCTATTACTATACAGTTCAGTCTTAGTATCAATAGTCCGGACAGTTTTTATATGGCCCAATGGCTTATTCTCGCTTGACTTTGAGTCACTGCGGATAATTAAATCGATCTCAGCTCCACCCCTGACGCGGCATTTAATTCGACTTTTTTATGATTCTTGCCCTGTAAAGCTTATAGTATCGTTCCAAAAACTGTCCGGAGTATTGTTAGTATACTAAGCGGGCAATAAAATCGGGAGCATCCCGCTTTTTAACTAAGCATACCTACCCATTTTAATCTCATTATTTAAATATGCACATCTGAGTCTTA
>NZ_JAUBSB010000076.1:0-21482 GCF_036702135.1 Microcoleus sp. LAD1_D3
GTTTTAGTCCCGACGGCAAATACATCGCTACGGCATCATGGGACAAAACAGCCCGGTTGTGGGATGTCACAGGTAAGCTGATACAGGAATTTAAAGGACATCAAGATGGGCTATGGAGTGTCAGTTTTAGTCCCGACGGCAAATACATCGTTACGGCATCAGCAGACACAACAGCCCGGTTGTGGGATGTCACAGGCAAGCTGATACAGGAATTTAAAGGACATCAAGATGGGCTATGGAGTGTCAGTTTTAGTCCCGACGGCAAATACATCGCTACGGCATCATGGGACAAAACAGCCCGGTTGTGGGATGTCACAGGTAAGTTGATACAGGAATTTAAAGGACATCAAGATGGGCTATGGAGTGTCAGTTTTAGTCCCGACGGCAAATATATCGTTACGGCATCAGCAGACACAACAGCCCGGTTATGGGATGTCACAGGTAAGTTGATACAGGAATTTACAGGACATCAAAGTTGGGTATCGAGTGTCAGTTTTAGTCCCGACGGCAAATACATCGTTACGGCATCAGCAGACACAACAGCCCGGTTGTGGGATTTAACAGGCAAGTTGATACGAGAATTTAAAGGACATCAAGATGGGGTATCGAGTGTCAGTTTTAGTCCCGACGGCAAATACATCGCTACGGCATCAGGCGACAATACAGCCCGGTTGTGGGATGTCACAGGTAAGCTGATACAGGAATTTAAAGGACATCAACGTTGGGTAAGGAGTGTCAGTTTTAGTCCCAACGGCAAATACATCGCTACGGCATCAGGGGACCAAACAGCCCGGTTGTGGCGAATCAGAAGTTTAGATGAAATGCTGGTGCAAGGCTGCGATTGGCTGCACGACTATTTGCAGAATAATGCTGAGGAAAGCGAGAAACACCTCTGCGATGAGATTAGTGCTCAGAATAAATGATTAGCCAATCAGTCGGTAGGTGCAAATAAACCAGATCCTGTAACAGAATGTAAAGCGATCGCAACTTTTGCGATTCCTGCATTTCACCCGCAATGACAGATTTACCGCATGGGGCCCAGAAACCGGGTTTTTTACGAAAATATTTCGTTGCAGCCAGCAGATTAGGTAAAAAACCCGGTTTCTTTGGTCTGGCGTAAGTCCTGACTTAACAGAATTCTGCCACTTAAACCAGCTTATCTTCGGCAATTCCCCTATAGCAGCGGCCAAATGTGCTAACGTACAATCAAAAATCCCCCAATTTCAACTATCGCGAGACAGATAACCGTGTTCGCTCAAGCACCTCCAACTCCCAATTACAAATGGTTTAGCTGCGTTTCTAGCACTGTTTTCACCGCATTGTGCCTGTTGCCTCTTTTCAGCGCTGCGGGATACGCCCAAACTCCCCAAAATAGACCCATCAAAATCGGTGTGGTGCAGCGGTTTGGCACCAAAGCAACCGACAAACTGACGCTGAAAGCATTACCGGGCGACAGCTTAACATTGAGTTACAAAACTCCTCAAGGCATAGAAACCAAAACGGCTGCTAGCGTCAAGTTAGAAATAGCCCCGAAACCTCTGGAATCGCCCTTAGTAGAAGAACGAGTTGTTCTGAGCTCCCACCGCAGTTTCGAGAGTGCTGAAGCCAGCGCCAATCAGTGGCGCGCCCAGGGAATTGATGTAGAAATTGCTCAACCTTTTCGCTGGCAAGTTTGGGCCAAAAGAGATACTTACAACTCTCCTTTGGTGCGGCGCTGGCTGTTGCAAAGTTTGCAAGCTCAAGGGAACACAACAGCTTTTTTGGATTCCAAAGTTTTTAAACAAGTACCCCAGGCTTTTTGGGTTTTAAACGGCTTTCGTTTCAACCGCCATGAGTTGGATGTGACGGCCGGGAAAAATGTGATTGAGGTATTGGAACAAACCACCCAAGAGGCCACAGCTACTGAACCAGAAAAAGCAATTCAACAAACTCACCGTTATGGCGGCAGTTTGCACCTGCAAAAAAATTCTTACGGCACTTATACTTTGGTAAATAAAGTGCTGACCGAAACTTATTTGCGGGGTGTTGTTCCTCACGAAATTGGGGCTTTTTCGCCTTACGCTGCGATTGTCGCTCAAACTATTTTGGCGAGAACCTACGCCCTGAGAAATTTGCGCCGATTTGCTGTGGATAATTATGAGTTGTGCGCTGATGTTAACTGTCAAGTTTATAAGGGCTTGACGGAGGTGTACCCGCAAAGTGATAAGGCGATCGCCCAAACGAGCGGTTTGGTGCTAACTTACGAAAATCAGCTAGTAGACGCGCTCTATTCCGCGTCTAGCGGCGGCGTGACAGCCTCTTTTAACGATGTGTGGCAGGGCGCGGAACGTCCATATTTGCGATCGATCGTCGATTCCCCTAACAATGTCTGGGATTTGTCCAAGCAGAGTTTGTCTGACGAAAACAACCTCCGCCGCTTTATCAGTTTGCAAAAAGGGTTTAATGAGGAAAAAGAAGACACTTTTCGGTGGCGCGAACCCGCTTCTTTGACGGCGATTGGTGGATTTCTCAAACAGTATCTTCAGAAGAAACAGCACCCGCTGGCTAATCTTAAAACTGTCAGTCAGGTGGAAGTGGTGGAAAGGTCGCCCGCAGGTCGAGTTTTGAAAATGAAGGTTCAAACTGACTTGGGCCCCATCGATATCGACAAAGACGAGATTCGCAATGCTTTTTACCCGCCGATTAGCACGCTTTTTTACCTAGAACCAATTTACAATCCAGACAAAACTCTCAACGGTTATGCTTTTGTCGGAGGCGGTTTCGGACACGGCGTGGGAATGAGTCAGACTGGTTCTTACAATTTGGCTAATTTGGGCTGGAATGGATCTCAAATTCTGGGCTTTTATTTTCCCGGCGCTCAAGTTGTCCCACTCACCGATGCCATTACATTTTGGCGCGAATAGTCGATCGGAGTCGGTCTAATAGTCGGCGATTTCCCTCGCCACTAAACAAACTTTCGTCCCTCTCGCTTGAGACTAAATATTAGTCCTAAAACTTTTAGATTTTAGACTTGGGATTCTAGATTGGTTTCACAGTTAATCTAAAATCTGCCATCTAAAATCTAAAATTATTTGGTCAGCTATCTGTTCAAACAGCTAGGAATTCATAGCTGGGAGTGACAGACTGCTGGCGGCTTTGTTGCAATGTTAGACACAGAAACCCGGTTTCTTAACATAATTGCCGTATTTCAGCTTAATTCTGGAAACGAGAAACCGGGTTTCTTAGGGTATCACGCAGAGCGTCCTTTCTTAGTACAGCTCTTCTTCTTTGTGAGTTTCGATCGTACAGTCAGACTTGGGATAGGCGACGCAGGTGAGGACCATTCCGGCCTCGATTTGGTCGTCGTCCAAGAAAGATTGGTCGGATTGGTCAATTTCGCCTTTGACTATTTTGCCAGCGCAGGTGGAGCAAGCTCCAGCGCGACAAGAGTAGGGGAGGTCGAGTCCTGCTTCTTCAGCAGCATCAAGAATGTAAGTATCGTCATCAACGTCAATGGTCTGGTTAATTCCTTCGGCTTCGCTGATGAGGGTAACTTTGTAAGTTGCCATGCACTAAATCCTCTCAAAAATTCAACAAGATTGATAATTTTTCCTAATGCAACCTTCAAGGCTCTATTAGCTTTGAGGTTAGGTCTTAGGTTCGTTCCCTCTATGATAGTAGGGGATAGAAGGGAGGTTGACACACTTATTTACAAAACATTTGAATGGGATTAGTTATAACTTTTTCTAATTTCATCTTGATTACTTATACCTATCTTGGGTTCAGCCTTGTGATACTGTTGCCGCAAGACTTGCGCTAAATAATCCGGTTTCTAGGAAAAATCCTGTTTTGAGCCCTACAGCACAAAAACCAGGTTGTTGGTATGCGGTGTGTCGATCGAGTTTCAGCAAGACTTGCTGCAAGGCAAGTCCCAGCAGGCAGTGAAATGTATAGTTAGATCGCATCAAGACTTGGGTGTTGAAGGCTCGATCGAATAAATCGCACCACAACCACAGCTTAAAATCGGGGCGATAGAACCCTAAACCCCTGCACCGCAAGTCTGTAACTATCTAAAATCTTAAATCTCAAATCCCATGACTAATATTGATACTCGCTTTGGTTCTTCGGTTAATTCTCCAATTCGCGTGGGAATTGTGGGTACTGGTTTTGCCGCTAAGTTGAGGGCCGAGACAATTCAAGCTGATGGGCGATCGAACTTGGTAGCAGTTGCCGGCCACACCCCGGAGAAAACCGCAGCATTTTGTCAAGGGTTCGGGGCAGAAGCTGCGGTTTCCTGGCGCAAGCTGGTAGAAAGAGACGATTTAGATCTGGTGATTGTCTGTACGGTGAATCGGGATCACGGGGCAATTGTCCTGGCCGCGCTAGAAAATGACAAGCACGTTGTGGTGGAATATCCTCTATCTTTAGACGTATCTGAAGCAGAAAGGGCGATCGAACTTGCAGCCCAAAAGCAAAAACTCCTCCACATCGAACACATCGAACTGTTAGGCGGTTTGCACCAAGCAATCAAAGAATCTTTGCCCTTAATCGGTAAAGTTTTTTACGCCCGCTACATTACTATTACTCCTCAACATCCAGCGCCGCAACGGTGGACTTACCAACATTCCCTCTTTGGCTTTCCGTTAGTTGGTGCAATTTCGCGACTGCACCGATTTACGGATTTGTTTGGGGAAGTGGCAAGCGTTAACTGTCAAGCTCAATTTTGGGACAGTCAGCCGGATTTCTACAAAGCTTGTTTGTGCAACGCACAGTTGCGCTTTGCCAATGGCATTGTCGCTGAAGCTGTTTATGGAAAAGGAGAGACTTTTTGGCAGTCGGAAAACATTTTTACTATCTACGGTGAAGAAGGAACGCTGGTTTTCACTCCTGAATCCGGTCAATTAATTCAGGGAGAAAATCGGCGTAACCTCAAAGTAGGAACACGGCGCGGCTTGTTTGCCAAAGACACCGATATGGTGTTGGAATATTTGTCAAACGGTACGCCTTTGTACGTGAATAATGCCAGTAGTTTGTATGCTTTGAAGGTGGCAGATGCTGCGAGGCGATCGAGCGAAATTAGGCAAAATGTAGCCCTTAGCAATTTATAAAAATGACTGACGAAATAAATCGTTTTTTATGCTATGTATAGGGTAAGGTGGGCTGCGGCGCATTACAGTAAAATTGCCAGAGTCTATCTATAGTAGTTCGTACTCTCACTTACATTACAAAGTTATGCCTACGAGCAAAAATATTTAGAACTAAATAGCACTGTCGAATGCAGCTTTTAGCCTTGACGACCATTTGGTCACTTCTGCTAAACATCAGCCAAGTTGTGCTAAAACATTCAAAAGACATAGACAACGTTGGGCTGCTTTCATTCACTAAAAAAAAGGAATTTATGCCTGGACACGACATTATCGTTATTGGAACTTCGGCAGGCGGACTCAAAGCACTGGGCGCGATCGTGGGTACTCTGCCTACTGACATAGATGCTGCCATCTTTATTGTTCAGCACCTCGCAGCCGATAAGCCCAGCATTCTTCCCAAAATTCTGGCAGATGTAGGCTCTCTCCCGGCATCTCACCCGTCCGACGGAGAGCCAATTCAAAAAGGGCGAATCTACGTCGCGCCGCCCGATTATCACCTGTTGGTCAATCAAGGCTCAATGCGCGTGGTGCGTGGGCCTCAAGAAAATAGATTTCGACCCGCGATCGATGCGTTATTTCGTTCAGCCGCTCGTGCTTATGGTACAAGGGTGGTGGGCGTGGTACTGACTGGCTATCTGGATGATGGCACGGTGGGATTGCAGGCGGTCAAGAAACAGGGCGGAGTGGCGATCGTCCAAGATCCAAAAGAAGCAGAATACCCCAGCATGGCAAAGAGTGCCTTGCGGTATGTGAAGGTCGATCACTGCCTGCCACTCGCAGAAATCCCACACCTGCTAGTGCGTTTGTCGAATCAACCCGTCGCCGAAGAGGAGGCATACCCCGTGAGCGAAGAGATCGAAGTTGAATCTAAGATTGCTGAACAGCAAATGAATACCCAGGAGTTTTTAGAGAATGTAGAAGCTATCGGAACTCGGACAACTTACAGCTGCCCTGAATGCAACGGCAGCATCTGGCAAATTGGCAAATCAGAGCCGCTGCGGTTTCGCTGTCACATCGGGCACTCCTTTACGGCTAATATATTTCTATCAGAGCAAACTCAGTATATTGAAAATGCTTTGTGGTCGGCTGTTCGGGCAATGGAGGAAAAGGTCACGTTCTCGCGTCAAATGTCTGAGCGGATGAAAAATTACAATTTACAAAGTGCGGCAGCAAAATACGAAGATCACGCCAAAAGCCTGGATGGCGAAGTATCGCTGATTCGAGAGATCCTTCTCAAGGGCTTTGCCACGAAACGAACCATTGCCGCCGAAACAGAGGAAGAGCTGCCAGAGTAACTCAACGTCGATCGAGTTTTCTTTCCACCGAGCAATACGCTTAACGAGTGTTTTACAGCCGCGTAAAATTTTAGTCGTCAAGGCGCAGCACTTATTACTTTAGACAACTGAGAAATGTGACGGTAATGTTCTAGATGTATAGTATATTTAGCCTCATTTAAATTACATTTAATTGTGTAAGGCTGATAAATCCAGGTTGATTTTTTACTCGATCGATCCAAGTTTGAATTGCTGGAAATCTGGTTAAATCAAATCCGCCCTCGCCCGCAACGTGAGTGTAAGCAAATAAACCGATGTCAGCAATAGTATAGCGATCGCCTACAAAAAAAGCATGGTTTGCTAAATGCTGTTCCATCACCCCCAAAGCATCATAACCCGGTGCTTGTTTTTGTTGAAGTGCTTCTTGATATTCTTCAGCTTTACCTGTCAAATACCAAAAACGAGAAGTAGCAATAAAAGGTTCGTGGCTGTACTGTTCAAAGAATAACCACTGCATGACTTGAGCGCGTTCAAATTTATCACTGGGGACAAACTCAGTTCCTTCGCTCAAATAAAACATAATTGCATTTGATTCAAATAGAAATTTATCCGCTTCGATTTCTAAAACAGGAATACGCCCGTTAGGATTTTTCATCAAAAATTCAGGAGTTCGACTTTCTCCTTTTAGAATATCAATTTCCCGCCGCTCGAAGGGAATATTAAGCTGAGTTAAAAGCAAGCGGATTTTGTAGCAATTTCCAGAGGTAGAATATTCGTAAAGTTTCAACATGAGTATTTTTTTATATACCGCAGAGAACACTGAACACGCAGAGTTAAGAAAGAAAAAAACAAATAAAGAGAAGTTCACAAGTTATTATTGTAGGATTTGGGGGTAAGAGCAGCATTGCTACGTTCAGAAGTAATATGGGTTAGGTGCAACCCAGAGCACCCTAAATTCATCAATATTGGAGAATCAATGAAATTATACTGGAAAAATTCTCCCTTAAATAGCGTTAGGGAAGGGGCACGGAAATGGAAGATGAGCTTCAATAGTGGTATAAAAGTAATGATGGCGATGGAGCTCGCCGAAACCGCCCTTCGTTATTAATAATCTTCATAACGTTTAAAAGGCTGATGGCTCCTACTGTTCCGACTTGTGGCGGAAGGGTAGGATGGTGCGGATGCCTCGATCGATCTTTCCCCTACAAGTCACGTTTATCCATTCAGCTTCAAGGTGGCGTGATGTTAGAAAGTATGATCGGGATTTTATTAATGGGCTTTTTTGTCGGGCAGATTGCTCGACGGCTGAAAGCTCCAGCACTCGTAGGTATGGTGCTGGTGGGCATTTTATTAGGCCCGCAACTGGGGAATGTCATTAGCCCAGAGGTTTTGGGCGCAGCGAATTCCCTTCGCACCATTGCCGTGATGGTGATTTTGATGAAGGCGGGGTTAGGACTCGATCGCGAAAAGCTATCCCAACAGGGAACCGTGGCGCTGCGCTTAGGCTTTCTACCGGCAGCTTGCGAGGCCATCGCCATTGCTGTCGCTGCGATGTGGCTACTTCAGTTTGATTTTTTGACGGGGCTACTGCTAGGCTGCATCATTGGCGCGGAATCTCCAGCAGTAATTGTTCCCGGAATGCTGCGGTTAAAAAGTCTAGGTTGGGGAGTAAAAAAAGGAATTCCCGATGCGATTCTGACGGGAAGTGCCTTGTCAGATGTATTGCTGTTGCTGGTGTTTAGTCTACTGCTAGCGTTTCTGTCCCAAGGGAAAGCTACAGCCATTACCTTACTGGGAGGAATCACCCTCAGCCCTCTGCAATTGCTGCCATTTCAAATCATCATCCAAATTACCTTGGGGGTGCTTTTGGGATGGGTAACTGCTCGAATTTTGGTGTCACTATTAGTCAAGCAAAACTGGACTCAAACTGCGGTTCAGGACTCCCTAGTCGCTGCTGGCTTTGCCCTAGGGCTGGTAGTATCAGCCGAACATATTCCGGTTTTCTCTGGCTATTTAGCTGTCATGGCAGCGGGGTTTTTCCTGATTGAGTTGGATGCGCCTTTAGCACGAAGGCTGCGGGGCGGCTTTGACAGTTTGTGGACGATCGCGGAAATTATTTTGTTTGTGCTGCTGGGAGCCAGTATTCAACTTAATGTATTAGGCAATACCTTGCTGGTTGGTTTGTTGGTGTTGGCGATCGGGACTCTGATTGGGCGATCGCTCGGTTGGTATCTTTCCAGCTTGGGTAGTAATTGGACTGGGAAAGAACGGCTGTTTCTGCTAGCAGGAAATTCCGCTAAGGCAACGGTGCAGGCGGCAATTGGGGCAATTCCCCTAGCTCAGGGCATTGCTGGTGGCGAGACGATTTTGGCGATCGCAGCCCTCTCAATTTTAGTAACGGCTCCCTTGGGTGCTTGGGCAATTCCTACCTTTGCTCCCAAACTATTAGAAAAAGGCGAAGTTGACCCCACCAAAGTAGCTATTTCCGGTCGTCCAGTTTTTCTCGCCGCAGTAGACACTTCCCCATTAACAACAGATGTTTTAACTAAAACCGCAGACTTAGCTCGGCGCAGTGACGGGAATGTGATTGTTTTGTATGTGGATAATCTGGGAGATAAAAAGGCGATCGCCCAATTACAAGAACAAGCACAACGACTCTTATCAGATATTCGCTATGAGTTCCTGAGTCTTTCTGGTACAGTGCCAGAAGAGATTGTCCGCGTGGCGCAAGCTCGGCAAGTAACAGATATTGTGATCGGGAAACGAGGGCATCAACCTTGGGAAGAAGTGCTAGTAGGTTCGGTTTCTCAAGCCGTCTTAGAAACCAGTCCTATTCCTGTCATTCTAGTGGAATGTCGTCATAAGTAGAAGCAAGCAGCAAGAAGGATTTACTTAACTTACCTATTGTAGTTAGTCCAAATTTATAAAAAAGGAGCGTTTTGGATGAAACATCTTCATCAATTTGAGCAGTTTCTCGCATTGCCCCAACTCATATCAAATCCGTTAGCATCGCAATAGTAAATTCAAGTTCACTGTTCACGGCGTTGACTGTTCACTGTTCACGGCGTCAACAGTCAACCGTCAAAAGTCAACATCATTCCGGTGTAACCGGAAATGATATCACGTGGTTGCCTAAAATCCGCGATCGCGCTCTGTTTGATGCGTCTGGTTACGTTTCAGCGATCGAGCCATTGAAACTCTGTGAGCAAGATTTTCAGCAATTGAGTCAGCAAGTGTATGATGCTCAGGATTTATTTGAAACGCCGCTAGGAACTACTTCGTAATTGGGGATTTCTTGAGAGTGACCACCCCTCCAAACAATTGCTTTAAGTTGAACACTCCAAAACAATAATCAGATTGTAATCGGGGACTGCACATAAACTGTAGGGTCTTCCATCGTAAAGACAATCCCATGGATCGAGAGCGATTTGGAAATTTTAGCCCTTGCCAACTCTAGTAGACGTTTACGCACTTCAATCGCATTATCTTGAGAACCTAAAATTGCAAAACTAACCCTTAATCTTTTTCCTGTTCCATCAGCCTGAGAGATATTTGTGCTGTTAGTATCAATCCCTGAAAGGTAAGCGGTTTTTTCCATAATCACTTGTTGCACTAGGGCATATTCTCGTTCCCCTAAAACACTAGCAAAGTCCATATAAAATAACACCATGATTTTTTTGGCAAGAGTAACGTTTTCAATTTCTACACTTACAAGGATGGAATTGGGCATCACAATAATTGTGCCAGTGCCAAGGGAACGGATTTTGGTTGATCGCAAACCAATACTTTCTACTTTCCCTAATTCTCCACCTGGTAAGCGGATGTAGTCACCAGTAACAAAAGGACGATCAAGATATAAAACTAAAGTCGCAATCAGTTGTTCGAGAATTTTTTGAGCAGCAAAGGCGACGGCTAAACCCACCAACCCCAAACTTGCCACCAATCCAATCAAGTCAAAGTTGAGGCTGCTGGCAAAGGCAACTAAAGCTGCAATAAAAATCAAGATATGAATAATGGTCTCAAACACTAGAATGGCATCATCACTACTAGGGCTAAATTTGCCGCCCAACTTGAATCCGTAGGTACGCAGGTAGCGGCTACTTAGTTTTACTGATAACCAATATAAGCTGCCAATTAAGAATAGATTTATAATCGGCTTTAGGAGATTATAAACGACTGGTACTAATGGTTCTAATAAGCTCACAGACCCACTGAGACAAATACTGAGAACTGCAAATTCCAAAAGGCGATCGCTCGGTTGAACAATTTCTATATAAATAGTTTCTAGAGCGGGGGGAGCTAGTTTTTTAAGCGCTAATTTTACTAAATCTGTAGCGTAGTGGCTAAATACAAAAGAACCTCCTACTGCTCCAAAAAATAGTAGCCACTGGGGCTGAGAGAATGGGGAAATAAACTGATAGCGTATACTGCGTAAGATGGGAAACCAGTCGGAACTGACTATGGCGATCGCACCCCAGCTAAAAATAAAAAAAATCTTGCTGAAAATTCCCGTTTTAAACTTAAATATTCGGGTTGCTAGTCCCAAAAAAAGCCGCACTACGATCAGCGCTGCGATTACGCTCAAAATCCATAGACTTCTCTGCCAAAGATATTGGGGAGTGCGTTCTTTTTTAGCTTTGGCGATCGCTGTTTCTAGAATAGCCCGCCATTGATTAGCTTGTTGAGTTCGCGAAAACCCTGGCAGAACATCATTGGCTGTAACGGTGAGAAGGTAGTTATTATTTAAGGAAATAGAAGTAGCGCTGGTACTATCATCATTCCGCACATCAAAAGTTATGGGTTGATCAGTAGCGATCGCCTCCTTGAGAATATTATTAGCAAATTGGGTGCGCTCCTTTGCTGTAAATCGCTCCAAAGCTTGCAAATTAAAAAGGGGAATCCCATCAACAACCACCGGAGCACTGCCATTAACCAAACCCTGACTAAAATTTTGAGCAGGATTTTGAGCAAAACTCATGGGAGTAAACACCAACAAACAACCCACTAAAAATAAGCTAGTCAGTTTAATTGCTCGCCTAATTACTTGTTTAGATAGAAATTGGCGCATCCACATAAATCGTTGGTTGGTTAAGGATAAAAGAAATATCATGTTTTTGAAGTTGCTTGGTAATTTTTTGGGTGGCCAAATCCAGCAATTGTCGTCTTAGTTCCATCGATAACTCATTAGAACCCAGAATAAAAAAGGAAACTTGAGCCTGATTTTCACTAAAAGAAACCTCTGTACTACGCCAATCTAAACCAAAAATATCCATAGTACAGTCCATCACAATTTGGCGGATTAATGCTTGCTCATCGGCAGATATTGATTTAAGAAACTCAAGTACCATTACAGACATGACTTTCTTTGCACCTGAAAAATTTTCAATGGTAGCTTGGGTAAGCGCATTATTCGGAATAATTGTGAGCGTGCCTTTACCAGAAGTGCGAATTTTGGTTGATCTTAAGCCGATACTTTCTACTCTACCAAAAGTACCTTGCTTACCCGTAGGCCCATCCGATAAGCCGATATAGTCACCCACAGTAAACGGACGATCGAGGGTTAAGACAATCCCCCCCAAAAATTGCTCTAAAGTCTTTTGAGCGGCAAAGGCAATGGCAATACCTCCAATCCCCAAACTGGCAACTATGCCGACAACGTTGATGTTATGGCTAATACAAAAAACTAAAATTAACGTTACAGCGATCGCAAAGTCTCCAAAATACCGAATTAAGAAGATTGACTCGCCTTTAACTTTGGGGTTTGACTCAAAAGTTACTCCTAAAATTGTGGTGTTAAAAAAATCTCTAAATAGTCTTGACAGCATCCAGCCGCTAAGTATAGTGATGCCAACACTCAGGCAAAACTCGATTAAACTAAGCGATTTACTTTGAGGAATTAGAAGTAACATTACTTCCATTGCTGAGAGAGTTAGTAACACCACAACTATATTTTTTGATGCCACCACTACACGAATATAAGTTTGGCTTAATAATTGTGGAGCGAACCAACTTAACGGTAAGTTTAAGATTGAAAATAGCGCAATTCCCGCTAATGCAGTCAGCACTCCTGCTACCAAAATAGAGCTTATTTGCCCTAAGCTATCGCCATTATTTAAAGCCAGTTCAGAGGCTTGATAAAGCGGATTAATTGTTTCTGTCATAGCAAAGTTTAATTATTCAAGTTTCGGGTTGGGTTCAAAGTCGGAATCTCGCGCCATGCTTGTAGCATTGGGTGCATTGTTAGCCCTTACACAAATACCCAAAAGGCAACAACCCAGCCAATGTAAAATGCGACTATCTTCCATTTTCTGCTTCCGCAATTACTTTGAGCGCAGTTGTTTTGATGAGGATTTTGGTGGGGAAGACAACTTTAAGCTGAATTTCTGACGGCGTTTCTGATAGCATAGAAATCATGATTTTTTTTCCAGGTTTCGGAATTTAGATCCCCCCAGAGTCCCCATTAAAAAGGAAAATTAATTCTTCCCCCTTTTTAAAGCGGCTCTTTTCTGCTTTTACGGCTTCGTCAATTGAGCCGATCGTGTAGAGGGATTTTTTGGGTGTATCCGAAAACTCCTCATTGAGGATGCGATCGCATCTTTCTAAGGTATCTTGTAATTATACTATTTTACCTGTCAAATCCGTAAACTGGGCCGTTGTAAAGAAAGGTTGTGTGAGAAAACTTTCTCAAGGACGCGATCGGAATACAACTTTACATCGCCTTGCGATAATTCTTCTCAAACCAACTTCGCGCTCATATCTTTTAGTTCCTCATAGGTGGCGATGGTTTTGCGAACTAATGTGCATTGAGACTCCTTGGTAATTTATACTGCAACTTGTGTATCATGCGATCGCGTACCCAAATCAACGCACGCAAACGAGCAGGAAAGTGCCTCTTATTGGGCGATCGCCAGCACTAGAGTAAATCTTGCTCTCGCCCTCGCTAACCGCCCAAAAAACCTGCTTAATGTTAATATAATTGGGCTTTCGGCTGTAGGTAATTTCTGCACCGTCATCCAATCCACCAGCAACGGAAGTAGAGATTTCCTGGCAAATTCCTAATACTAAAGTAACAGGTAAAAATAATAGACGGTTAAGGCTAGATCTCCTAAAAGCGGATTTTTGCTCATTTACAAAAGCCGAGCCTTGAATTGTAGAGTGAGTCACAAAAAGTTATGGATTGATAAAAGAGCTGTTTATATCATTCTTTTCGTCTAAATTTACCTGCTTTAATCATTCTAAAGTGATAGATTATGGCTAACCTGATTTCATCGTTACCTTAATTACTCGCTCTCAAGAATTAGCTTTGCTTGCAAAAGTTCTTGACGCTTTTCTTCGCTGACACTGGGATACTCAAGGTTCAGTTCCTTCAACTTAGTGTAAATGATGCCCGCTACTACAAGACGAGTGAACCATTTGCGATCGGCTGGGATAATGTACCAAGGAGCATAGTCCGTACTGGTGTGATTAAACATATCTTCATAGACCGCCATGTACTCATCCCAAAAAGTACGATCTTTAGCATCATCAACAGAAAATTTCCAGTTTTTTTCAGGACGATTGATCCGTTCTAAAAAACGTTTTCGCTGCTCTTCCTTAGACACATTGAGAAAAAACTTGAGGATGATCGTCCCGTTATTGACTAATTGCTTCTCGAAGTTGTTAATTTCTTCAAAGCGCCGCTCCCAAATATTCTTGTCGATTAAACTAGGTGGAATTGGTCGCTGCTCTAGGATTTCTGGATGAACTCGTGTTACCAAGATTTCTTCATAATAAGAGCGATTGAAAATTCCAATCCGTCCTCGTTCTGGTAGGGCTTTGGAACAACGCCATAAATAGTCATGATTTAACTCTTCTGTCGAGGGCGCTTTGAAGCTATGCACTTGACATCCTTGGGGATTGATTCCTGACATTACGTGTTTGATCGTACTGTCTTTACCAGCAGCATCCATTGCTTGAAAAATGATTAGTACAGCATGGGTTTTTTGGGCATACAGAATATCTTGATATTCTGCTAAAGCTTTAATACCTTCCTTTAATTGACTTTTAGCTTTCGACTTCTTTAGATGATTGGCTTTGTAAGCTGGGTCATAGTCTTTTGTGAGAGAAATTAATCGCTCTGATGGCACAATAATTTGCTGCTTTGGTGGAACTATAAAAGGACGAATCAACTCGTCAAGATTTTGGAGCGGAAATGGATTTAATGATGTATCATTTTGGCTATGTTTATCGGTCATACTTTTAACTCTCCAATGTCAAGGTAAATAGACTTGTTCTGACGGGCTTATATCAAATCAATCTGTTAGCATCGGAATTATTTATATCTATATTCTCGACCTCTGCGTGAATCAGCGTCAATGCCTTGTCATCTGCAGCCCGAGAAATTCTCTTTTTAAAACCGTAGATACAGGCCGATAAACACAGATTAACGTAGATGAATTATATAAATTCCGGTTGCACCGTCCGTGATGGTTGACTGTTGACTCGATTTTACGCCCGACGATGCTACCGGATTTGATATTAATCATGCCAACGAACGGGACTTGACAACATTGCATTAATTGGATCGTTTTGCACACTTAATAACAACGGCAAACCCACACCAGCTACAACGTATTCCAAGTTTATGAAGTAGAATACCTGCTTTAATTCTTCTCATGTGAGAGCTTACAAGATACCACTACTTGAAATCTTGGCCGTCTAACTCCTCCGCAATACCTTCCTGGCTGCCACGTTCAATCATATCTGCATGACACCTTAGTGCGGTTTAGTCTAGTGTCCGGTGAGTAAAGAAAGCGATCGCCCAAACAAATCCTTTTTTAGGTAAAATGACAGCGATCGCCTATTTCCTCTCAATAGTTTCTCCAAGTTAATTTAGGCAGACCAAGATTCGCGAAAGTCAGCATAGAGGGTCAATCCACCATCAATATAGAGGGTTTGTCCCGTAATGTAAGCCGCTTCATCTGATACGAGAAAGGCAACAGATGCCGCCATTTCCTCCGATGTGCCTGCCCGTCCCATTGGGATATGGCTTTCCACTACTGCCTTTTGTTCTGGATCGTCCGTCCAGCTTTCATTAATCGGTGTAATCGTTGCACCGGGGGCAATAGCATTGACGCGGATGCCTCGGTTTGCGTATTCCAACGCTAGGGTTTTCGTTAAATTCCCCATACCACCTTTGCTGATGGAATAGCTGATATACATCGGGCGAGGAATGATTTCATGCACACTGGAAACATTGATAATCACCCCAGGGCGTTGCTCACTCAATAGGTGCTTAATGGTTTCCCGCGCACAGAGATATGCACCTCGCAAATTCACCGCTATGACGCGATCGAATTCATCCGTTGGAACTTCATGGGATGCGCTTTCTGTTTGAATCCCAGCGTTATTAATCAGGATATCGAGATGACCAAACTGCTCCACAACCTGATTCACCATTTGCACGATGTCCTCTTCTTTAGAAACATCACCTTGAATCAGCAGGGTTTCAACCCCGCATTCTGCTGCTTGCCCACAGGCTTTTTGCATCGCCATTTCTTCAGTATCTTCTGCCTCTTCTAGGCTTTTGCGATAGTTAACGGCAATGTTGCAACCTTCTTGAGCGAGACGAATGGCGATCGCCTGCCCAATGCCTGAACTCGCTCCAGTAATTAGTGCGTTTTTTCCCTTTAAACCTTTCATAATTCCTCTCCCAGAGATTTAAAACAAAATATCTTAACCGAAACCTCAAGCCAACTAGCTTCAACATCAACCAGAAGGTTGTTCTGTCTTTTCCCCACGCATTTCATCAATATCCAGAAGGCCGATCATCACGCCCGCGATCGGGATCGACAGAAAAACTCCCACCAATCCAGCGACTCGCGCCCCCACTAATAGCGCAAAGAACATAATGACTGGATTTATATTAATGGAGCCTTGCATAATACGGGGCATGAGTAAGTTTTCTTCAACCTGCTGTAAAACAATGCAACCCACTAAAACTTTCAAACTGAGCAGAATTCCTTGAGGCAGAATAATCAGGCAGATTAGGCTAATCCCAATCGTTGCGCCAATACCTGGAATCAGGTCAAATGCGCCTGCGACTGCCGCCATGACCAGTGCATAGGGAATATCCAGCAAAATAAATACCACAAAGGTAGAGATGGCGAAAAAGATTGATAACAGCAACCGACCCCAAAAGAAACCCAGAAAATTCTTTTGAAGTGCCCTGGTCAAATCATCGCGTAAGCTGGGTGGAAAGAGCCTCACGATCAGATTCCATAGTCGTCTACCATCTAGCAGCATAAAGAAGCTAACCACCGCAATCACAATCACATCTAGCAACTTGAAGAACAGATTTTGCACTGTGGAAAAACCCATGCCAATGATGCCGAGGGCTTGTTGGCGCAGTTGTGCCTCAAAGGTGCTGAAATCGACCGTAATATTGCGCTTTAGCAGAAAGGATTGAAGTGTTTCCAACAGTGCGATCGCCGAGTCTAAAAATTGAGGAGCATGTTCTAATAACTGCTGTGCTTGGGAAATGGTAGCTAATCCTAACGTTGCCATTAACGCACCTAGAATCAACAAGGCAAGTAAAAACACGAGCACTACCGCTAGCCAACGAGGGATGAAACGAGATACAAATTTGACTGGGTAGTTCAGCAGAAAGGCGAGAATAGCTGCAAAAATAAAAACAATCAGAACCGTTTCAAAATATGCCAACACCTGCACGATCGCCCAGCCAAGCACAAAGAGTAGCAGGTAGCGAATGAGTTGAGCATTGTTCAGGTGTTCCCACATCCGATTGGTGTTAATTTTTGGATTGTCCATTACAGCCTCTCAACCTCTCCACCGTTCCTCCTCCGCAGTATTAAATAAAAGACACACCCATGTCCTCTACCTAAAGAGATCAATTGTAGAGCCTGTAGGGGGATTTTTTCTCCCAGCCAGCATTAAAGACAGTGTTGGCAACAACCAGAGGGTATGAAATCAGTAGCGAAAAACGGCGGCGATCGCCTTGTCTTGAGGAACATCTCCCGGCTCTACGGCGTAAACATTACCACCATTGGTCAGGGTATGCAGTGCTGCTAAATCCAGCAAATCTTCGTCCCCGGCCTGATGTTGAGGGTGAATGTGAACGGAATTCGCCTCCGGATCGAAAACTCCCCAAACTTGCTCACCAACGGGAACAAACAACGATTCAACGCGCTGGAAATAGGCAGCAGGCACAACCTGTTCGATCGTGCTAGCAGTTTTTTCGGTGGCTTGTAGTTCCTCGTAGCGGGCGATCGTTGCTTCTTTTGCTTGCTCAAAATAAGGCTGTACAATCTGCCACGCCTGAGTATGCAGTTCCTCCGGTTTCAACATTTCTGGATTGCCTGTGATGCCGTCGGGCAGTAGGTGAGCGTAGGTGTTTGCCTGCTGATAAATTGGCAAGAGATAATCAACCCCTGCCAAAATTAGCGGCGCTTGCTCGTTTTTTAAGAAGGATTCTAGCCCCTTGCTAACTTGGCGGAAGTAACGCAGCAGTCGATCTTTGTGGTCATCGTTACCGCCTCCCTGTCCATGAAATATGGCCGAACCATCGCCACCACTGCTGCCTTGTGAGGTGGCCGTATGAAACTGCAGGCTTTTTTCTGGATCGTCATACTGCAATGCTTCTGCAATGCTGGTGGGTACATCACTCAACTCAACCTCGTTGACGTGATAACGAGTTCCCTGAAACAATCGAACTTGATTTTGGCTTAGTGCCAGAATATAAAACTGCCCATCTCCAGACAACAGTTGCAGCAATGGTTTGAGATGAAAGCGCTCGGTGACTACGGTTAATTCTGGGAATGCGATCGGCAAGCAGTAGTAGCGGAACTGATTGGGAGATAGCAGAATTGCTAGTCCATCGCTTTGATGCTGCCAGAAGTCATAGGTATCTAGCTCGTGAACCGGTTGCAGCAACTCTTTGGCATCCTGTTCACTCATTCCCATCGCCAGCAATTGTTCTTCGGCTTGCCGCAGCCGATTCTTGAACCGAATTGGATTTTGTTGGGTTTCGGCTCCTAAACGCTCCATTGGCGTGTATATGGAAATACAGGTTGAGTTTGATTCTGTGGCTAAAGTTGTTAATTCATCAATGGCTAATAAATTCATTGTGTACCTCTGTTAAATTTTTATCTCAAGCTTTTATCAGTGGTAGGACAGGCTGAATGTCATTTCTCGGACATTCGCTCTTTTCTGATGTGTGCTGAGAATTTCTCTAGAAACATCCCTGACGGTCAGAGTTTGTCCCAGAGATGTGGTCAGGGTTCGCCCCTTAGCGATCACTCAACTTTCCGTGAGTAGTGTCTAGCAAATTTTTCATTTTCTCGGCAGCACCGCTGACGGACTGCTGCAATATCTAGCCCCGATCGCTGACTGCGATTGGCTGATGGTTAGCGAGACGGACTTCGATCAAACAGCGTTTATCATTAGCACCAAACTTCTCGTTGCTGTTCTCATCGCTAAGGTGGACTTCCACCCGTGTAATATGCTGACTGAAGCGATCTAAGGTGTCTTTGATTATGGCTTCGACGTGTTGAGCCAGCGCCTAGTTGCCTTCGATGTTGGTATTCGATGTTGGTATTGGATGTTGGTATCAGTGTTGATCTCAACTTTCATGTGTCTATCCTCTTCTAATAGCTGTCTTATGGGAGTGGTACGATTAGCGCCATTTTTCCTGCCTACAGCATCCTGCCGCTCGGTTTAATCAACCCTAGCTCCACAAATCGCTCTATCACTATCATCGAGGTTTCCGTCACCGAAGTAGCCTACTAAAAGGTAGATAGTTACAGGCTTAACCTATAGCAAGCGATCGCCCAATTAAAATCAGCCTTTCAGCATAGGTTTGTCCAAATTTTTCGATTCTCACTGTCTGCATTCCCATCATGGTGCTTGCACCACTGCCTACGAGTTACGAATTACGAGTTATGAATTACGAATTGAATTACCAATTACGAGTTTCCTTTTGTGGTCTTTTGGATGCTTCCAATACTTCCGCAAAATTCTTTATTAGTAGGTTGGGTTGAGGGACGAAACCCAACCTACAGAATAAAAAAATATATAGCGCTTATCAAAAAAGTGAGGGATGCAGACGAGCGATTAGCAATTACCAATTACCCACTCTACCTCATTTTACTGAGAAGTGCTATATACCTTATGGATTTGATTTATGCTTACCTAATTATTGAAGTGCCCACGCAATTATACCAACAAGCCCAATCAGACCTAATGCTCTACGAAAGTAATTAACGCCTTGAAATAATTCTTGCCAAGCCCAAGTAAACAAAGAGCCAAAGGCTACTAGCTGCAACCCTAAATTAATTTGACCTGTTGTAATAATGAGCGTTAATAAAGTAGCTACAATTCCGACACTCAGTGGGAGATTGGGCATCTGAGCTATAACAATTTTGCCTTCGCTGTCCCGGAATGTGCGATCGATAAATGTGTTTTCCATGAGTTTCTCGTGTCAATGTAATAAATAGAACCCGGTTAACATTCAATACTGGGGGCCTTTTTGGGAACGATACTACAAGCTTTAGAGGGAAAGGATCATAAAAAACTCGAATTAAATGCAAGTCAGGAGTGGAGATGACATTGATTTAATTATCCACAGTGGCTCAAAGTCCTAGAAAATTAGCCATTGGGTCATAAAAAAACTGTCAACATTATTGAACAGTTAAATGTGAAATTTATCCTAGATCAAGTTTTTTTTGATTCCCTATCCTGAATCTATTCAGCTTGTTTTAGCCATCCTTTTAAAGGTTTTTTATTTGAATTGCTAGACGGTAGTTTTATGGTAAAAGTCAAAATTTTAAATATCATCTATCGGTTGGAATAGTTTAGAGTAAAAGGTTATCTATAATTGGACAGACATCATCGTTTCTCTAGTATCGCATCGAGATTGATCGACCTCATGCTCACATCAAAGGTCAGCAATTCACAGGTCTAAACCTTTTGGTGAAGCAGGCTTGAACCTCTGTTGGCAGTGCAGTAATTTCTGTTTCCACAGCTTGAATTGATTGTGTAGCCACTATTTCTGCTCGATCGCTCTCAGCATCCTGACTCACAAAAAATGTAGCCAGCGTTGCTGTCAAATAACCGCATACGGCGATCGCACACAACGACAGTAAAAAACCAAGCACCCGCCCGGACGCTGTTTTCGCAAAGTAATCAGAGCTGATCGTACTCATCAACATTGCCGTCCACCACAGGGCAGTCCCATAGTCATTAATCCCCCCATTACCATTAGGAAGTTCGTGCTAAAACGCCTAACTTCCAGCTACTCCAATTCGGGTGACAACCCTAGAATGACGTACAGCAGACTTTTACTAAATTGCTCAATCTTGCGAGTAAGTGGTGTTTCCAGCCCAGTGCTTTCATCCATCAGTTGCGAAATTCGCCCAGTTTCAGTTTGGTTGGCGATGGCTACCACAATTCCTTTTGCCTGCCCAAATGTCACCAAGCTTCCGGCATAGGCCATGTTGCTGCGATCGGCTAAAACCGTTTCAGCGGCTAGGGGTTCGGTTGCTTTCTGGACGGGAACCGATTCCCCTGTCAATGCAGATTCACTCACCTGCAAGTCACGCACATTAACTAACCGCACGTCAGCAGGCACTTTGTCACCGGATGCCAGTAATAGCAGATCGCCAGGAACCAGTTCGCGGGAGTTGAGCCGAACCTTTTGCCCATCTCGAATCATGGTGGCTTCAGTGGTGACAGATTTGGCTAGGGCGGCGATCGCATTTTCGGCTTTCGATTCTTGGATAAAGCCAATCACGGCGTTAATCAACATCACGCCCAGAATCACTCCCGCATCCACCCAGTCCTTTAGCAGCAGGGTGACGATGCCAGCAACTAACAAAATATAAATCAAGGGTTGGTTGAATTCCATCAGGAAACGGATGATGGGGCTTTTCCCTGCTTTCCCTTTGATTTCATTGAAACCATAAAGTTTCTGACGTTCAGACACCTCTGCTTCTGACAATCCCGCTGTCGGGAGCATCCCACTTTGGCGATCAGTATAAATACTCAGGCAATTGTCTGGCTAAGCTGATGGCATAATAGAAAGCAG
>NZ_JAUBSB010000077.1:0-21397 GCF_036702135.1 Microcoleus sp. LAD1_D3
CGGCAATCGTTTGGGAGTTTATTGTTGCCGAATCTATCTTGCTTTACCTCTGCTTAAATATCTGCGGAATGCGGGATGCAACGCCGGAAAATAAGCCGGACGGGCGGGACGCCCATCCCACAAAAAAAATCAAAATCATCCCGCTATTATGCAGCGCCTAAATTATTGATCTCGAAGTTAGTTTGCGACTAGCCTAGAAGGGATTAACGGACTGCTTTCCATTATGCAACGCCGGAAAATAAGCCGGACGGGCGGGACGCCCATCCCACAAAAAAATCAAAATCATCCCGCTATTATGCAGCCCGTAGTCCTGACTAACTTTATTACTAAATTCTCACTGCAAAAGATGCTGCTAATTCCCGTTCTGGTTCCATACCAACTGTAGGCGGCATGGAACGATTGGCTACTTGCTCAATTAGTTGTAAATGTTGCGGCAGCATTTTAGCTAAACTGTAGCGTTCTAGGGCGGTTTGACGGGCTTTGATGCGAATTTCTGCCATGCGGGTAGGATGGTCTAAAACTTCATCAATGCGATCGGCTACTTGTTTTGGTGAGAAGTAATCGACTAGCAAACCGTTTTCTCCATCGCGGATAACTTCTCTGACTGGCCCAGTGTCGGAACCGATTACTAAACATCCGGTTGATAGAGATTCAATCATCGACCAAGATAGCACAAAAGGTCTGGTCAAATAAACGTGTACATCGGATGCTTGAATTACTTTTAAATACAGTCCGTAAGGTAGGGGGCCGACAAAGTGAACTCGCGACAAATCTAGCGGCACTTTTTTGAGCATATGGTCTTTGTAAGACTCGCCGTTGGGTAAAGAACGCCCATAACAAACTCTTTCTGAACCAACGATTACGACGTGACAGTTGGGGCGGCGTTCTTGTACATAGGCGATCGACTCAATGAATTCGGGAAAACCTCGGTAAGGTTCCATTCCCCGCGATACGTAGGTGACAATTTCATCAACGCCAGACAAGTCTAAGTTAGGCAAAACCAGTTTAGCACCGGGGTCTGGTTTGAAGTAATCGGTATCTACGCCGTCGTGGAGTGTGGATAATTTTTGTTGTAGTTCTGGCGGAAATTGCGATCGCTGCCAATAAGTGGGCGACAAACCCCAATCGCAAGAATATAAATCGATCAGAATCGGCGCATTTTTGATTCTAATTCTGGCCATATCATCCACTGTTAAAGGTTCTGCTGGATCGAAATCTGCGTCGGAACCAATAGCATGATAAAACCACTCGAAATAACACAAAAGCGGGGTATTTGGAAAAGCTTCTTTGACAAATAATGTCGGCCCCCAACCGGAATGTCCGCAGATAATATCGGGTACAAAACCGTCTGCTTTGAGTTGTTCTGCCATTCTAAATACGGCTTGTCCGTAAATGACGGCACTTTCTAAAGGGCGGACGTATTGGTGAGTCTGCGCGTGGGGTTCCCGGCTGGGGGTAAATGCTGCTTTGCGAACGCCGGGAATGTTCCACTCTGGGCGCTCGTTTTTAGTGCCGAAAACAATTTGATTTTTGGGATCGGCGCCTAAAGCCGTGATAATGTGGCGGTATTGGGCGGGGAAGTTGGGATGGAGAAATAATGCTTTCATTGTCAGTTGTCTGTTGACTGTTGACTGTTGACTGTTGACTGTTGACTGTTGACTGTTGACTGTTGTTAGTGGGAAGAAAATATTTTGAGGCGGCTAAAAAGCTGTGATTTTATTCATTGGGAGTTGGTGCTTTGCAGATCCAGACACAATCTCGCGGTACTGAAGATGTATTTTTCAGGATGATTTCATAGTTTAAATGATGGAGAAATTTTTCCATAATTGTATCAGTCATAACTGAAAATGCTGTGCCGTCTCTGTGCCCTAGCAAGTTTTTGTCCCACTCGCTTGCGAATTTTTGCCATCCTAATTCGCTAAAAATATTTGTGTGGTGAAACACGCAAATTCGATCGCCCCGCAGCAGTTTTGGAATTCGAGTCAGGTAGTTGAATATATCTACAGGCTCTACGTGTACCATTGTATCGTAACAAAAGCAGACATCGGCTGAACCTGGAGCGATGCCGTCTAATGTTAAACCGTCGAGTTTGACGTAAGAAACGCGATCGTCTCCCAAGCGCGATCGCGCGGCTTGCAGCATTTGACTGGAAATGTCTGCACAAATTAGTCGATCGCAATATTTCAGCAACAACGAACCAGTTTTTCCGCCGCCGATACCAATTTCTAAAACCGTATGTTCTTTTTTGATGTACGGTGCAATAAATTGCTGTTCTATCAGCGCTTCGTATTCGGCTAGGGAGTTAGCGGCACCGGCAGCTTTACCTATCCATTCGTCGCCAATATGGGCAAGTTCGGCATTAGTTTTTTGCCACTGTTGGGCGTAACTGTCCCATGCTCTTTCATAATCTACTCTTGGGCGATCGGTCATTTTTTCATCGTTCATTTTTGATTATTTTATAGTATTGATGGCTCAATTTTAAATATGTTCCGCAAGTCTTGGCAAATTATATCAAATCCTGCCCCAAGCCTACGAGTTGATTTACTGCGCTTGGCTGGGCGGGACGCTGACATTGTAAGATGACTAATGACTGCTGAAATATGCTTCCCAGAAAATATCTGCATAAGCTTGAGTCATTTCCTCAAAAGTATTAAGTGAATCCAAGACATATTTAGCGTTTTCAGCTAACTGCTGCCGCAAAGATTTATCCTCCAATAAACTAATCAAAGCTGCAACTAATTCGTCCGGGCGATCGGGCGTATAAAACAAACCATTAATTCCCGGCCTCACTTGTTCTTTAATCCCAAAAACTGGCGATGTAACAATTGGCAAATCCCAGGCCATCGCCTCCAAAATCACTCTTGGGAAACTTTCGACGCGAGAAGTGCAAACAAAAATATTAGCCGCTTTGTAATATTTTCCCGTCTCCCCAGTTTCCGGTACTACTGTCACCCTTTGCCGCAACTCTTGGGGCAATTCCCCCACCAAATCGGCTAATTTATTGCTGTAAATACTCGGGCGATCGCCCACAATAAAACACCTAATTTTATTGTGCCATTTGTCAGGTAAAAGTGAAAGTGCTTTAACTAAATCCTGCTGTCCTTTGCGTTCGCATACCGTTCCCAGCAGCAAAATTACCACATCTTCCGCTGCAACACCTAAAGTTTTTCTAGCCCATTCAGAATTGTCCGAATTTTCCAGTTTGCTCAAATCTAAGCCGTTGTGAATCACTGTAAAATTGTGGTGGCTGTTGAGAGGTAAATACCTGTCCCGCGTTGCATCCGCCACAAAAATCACCTTGTAAGGAAAGCGAAAACACTCTAAAGCTCTCGCCGCAATCTCCGAACCAAACCTGTTAAAATAAGTTTGCCAAGGTTCGCTTTCGTGCACGTTCCACACTGTAGGAGTTCCGATTTGCCGCGCCGCATCAACTACAAAAAAGTTTTCTAAAGTATTGGCATAAATTGCATCTACTTTTAAACTTTCCATTTCTTTGCTAAAACTGCGGATGGCTTGATCATAAGCATCGCGCTGGTAGATGTGTTCGAGAGGATTGTCGCGCACAATTACTTCAATTCCCTGCTGTTCGTAAGCTTGACGCAGGGGCCCCTCTGTTGTGCAAAGTACGATCGGCTTAATCACACCCTCAGCCGCCAACTTCACCGCGATTTCGTACTGATGCAGCGGCGCACCAGTGAAATCCAGCGAATTGCTGCACATCAAAAGGTTGATAGGATGTATAGAACTGTTTGCTACTGATAACAAACCACACTCAGCACTTTCTAATTCTTCCTTATTTCTGACATCCGTTACATCCGTTACATCCGTTACAAAATCCGTTGCCGAACCTTCTCCCTTCATAAAAACCCGTCGAGGTTGAATATGAAAATACTCATCTTCTAAAGACAAGTGAGGACTGTAAAAACTGTCATTTTTGCCCGCATACTTACGCCTAAAAGCCGCCACTTCTTGAGGATTGTCGGTAAAACCCCTAGAAGTTCCCTCTTTGTGCAACAACTCCGCATCGGGACAATATACGCACCGATAACCCCGTTCTAACAGCCGGTATCCGTAATCTGCATCATTGTAAGCAACAGCAAAATTCTCTTCATCAAAACCGCCTAATTCTAAGAACAATTGACGCGGAGTAATCGTGCAAGCGGCTGTTACCGCAGAGTAATTTCGCGTTACCATCGCTTGAGAAAGATAGCCTCGATTATTCTTGTCCATCAGCTTAAAAGCGTGACCCGCCAAGCCGTGATGCAGCCCGTGAATTACGCCCGCGTGCTGAATTCGGCCGTCGGGATATAACAGCCTCGCGCCGACTGCACCCACGCCAGGGATTTGAGCGTATCCCACCATTTGACTCAGCCAGCGCGGGTTAATTACTTCAGTATCGTTGTTCAAAAACAAAACATATTCGCTATCCACTTGTTCGGCAGCGCGGTTGTTAATTGCTGCAAAACTAAACTTGCCGTCAGAATTTTTTATCCGCAAAACTTGGCAATTTAATTGCTTTAAATATTCCAGAGTTTTAGGTTCGTCGCTTTCGTTGTCGATAACGGCTACTTGATAATTTTTATAGGTTGTAGTTTCTAGAGAATCCAGACAGGCTTTCAGCAATTTGAGCTGATTTTTAGTAGGAATAATTACCGTTACTGATGGGCCGTTATCCGGGAAATCCTGGGCAAATATGCCCAAATTTTCTTTAATCGCCCATGCGTGCTGAGCGACATTGCCGTTAATTTTGCGGCGGTTTAGTGCGTCTTGAATGGCTTTTTGACCTGCGGCAAAACTGGCAGGTTTCGCGGCACCAGATATGGCGGTAGAACCGGGTGCGGTTCGCCAGTGATAGAGCACTAACGGCAGGTGCGCTACGTGGCGAGAAACCTCGGTTGCTCTCAAGGCAAAATCGTAATCTTGCGAGCCTTCTAAACCTATCCGCAAACCGCCTATTTGTTCAAAAATGTGTTTTTTTACGGCGCATAAATGACCAAGATACATATAGGAAAGCAGCAGTTCCGGCGACCATTGTGGTTTGAATTGCGGGGCGAATCGGCGACCTTTGGTGTCGATTTTGTCGTCGTCGGAATAGAGAAAATCGGTGGCTGGATATGAGGCAAAATATAGGGCGACTTCGCCTAATGCGTCGGGAGTGAGTTCGTCGTCGTTGTCTAAAAACAGGATGATGTCGCCTGTTGCGAGGGCGGCGGCGCTGTTGGTGGCTGCGCTGATGTTGCCGTTTTCTGTGCGAAATGTGATGCGGATACGATCGTCCTTTTGAACCCAGTTTTTCAAAGTGTCAGCAACAGTGAAATCGGTGCTGCAATCGTCGGCAATGCAGAGTTCCCAGTTTGCATAAACTTGATTGATTACGCTGTCGATCGCACTTTCGAGAAAATCTATCTGCGGGTTGTAAACTGGCATTACTACCGAAATTTTGGGCAGCGGTTCCCGGCAGGATGTTAACCGAGAAATCAAGTAATCGCGCGCGCGATCGTTCCATTGATTCACCTCCAGCCAAGCGTCATATCTATCAATAGGTTTAGGCACCACAAAACCCGCAGGCGGCAGCAATTCCCCAGGCGCAGTAAACTGTTTTTGCTGCCGATAAATCTTCCCTAACTGGCGGAGCACTTTCACAATTTCCCAAGGCATCGGCACAATTCTGCCGAGACGCTGTTTTCTTTCCCTCGCCCGCTGCTGAATTGCGGCTGTAAACCTTGATAACTCCTCAAACTTATCTGCACTTCGCTGCCAGATATGGTAGCGCCGCACAGTCAATTTTTTCGGCGCTTGAAAAGACAAAATTTCCCCGGTTTCTAACTCAGCTTGCAGAGAAACGTGCCATTCGCCCGGAGGCAAATCGACAAGGGCCTCAAAACCGCTTTCCGAACTGTTAACCCAGTCAGGAAACACTTCGCCGACATCTTTTCGCCGCAAACCGTAGGCGCATTCTACAGAAGTATCGCCGCACAACAAGCTTAATTTAGCAATTTTGCGATCGTGGTGGCAGCACCAACCTGCAAACAAAATTTGACCCTGACGCTGTTCCCACACCACTGGTACATCTAACGATGCTTGAATCGTTGAAACTAACAACGGATAAGCTGCCAATAAATGCCATTTACCTCGTTCATCTTGCGCTTCCAGTAGCACTTCGTGCCGTCCAGCAGGCGCTTTCAATTGAATTGTAAAACCTGATTTCTTCGCAGCCGGAATATTAGAGTGTGCTAGCGCTATATCACTTCTATCTATCCCGTAAACGCCTGCGAAACTCTGGTCTTTAATTCTAGCGCGGACTGCTGTAGTCTCTCTTTTTTGGTTAAAAACCCAGCCGACAATTAGCAGGCGAGAATCACAAACTTGCCAAGTAGTGGGTTGATCTAACGAAAAAATAAATTTAGGGAACAAGTCGCGGATTTTGCGCTGAACTTCCCACAACTTTTCTCTCACTTGCCACCATATTGAAGACTTGATTATAGCAAGTTCTGCCCGAAAAATTTCATTTTCCTGCCGGGAGTGTTCTAAGTTTTCCTGAGTATCCTTTAATCTTTCCTGATTTTGAGTTTGTGCTGTTTCTAGCTGAATTAACTCAGCTAACTTTTGCTGCAATATAAATTCAGTCTCTTCAAATTGTACCTGAGTTTGCCCTAATTCTGCTTCTAATTCTAATACCTTCGCTAAAGCTGTTTGAAATTGCGATTCTTTGCCTGCAAGCTGTACCTGAGTTTGTCCTAATTCTGTTTCTAATCCGAGGAGTTTTGCTAAAGCTTCTTGAAATTGCGATTCTTGGCCTGCAAGCTGTACCTGAGTTTCGCCTAATTCTGCTTCTAATTTTAATACTTTTGTTAAAGCTTCTTGAAATTGCGATTCTTTGCCTGCAAGCTGTACCTGAGTTTCGCCTAATTCTGCTTCTAATCCGAGGAGTTTTGCTAAAGCTTCTTGAAAATTTGATTCTTGGCCGGCAAGCTGTACTTGAGTTGCTCCTAATTCTGTCTCTAATCCCAAAACTTTTGCCTGGGCATGGTGAAATTGTTCTTGCCACTGTTTGAGTTCGGAAGAGCTGGTTTTTTGCTGTTTTTCCAGCAAGCGGATTTTTAGCCACTCTTCAAATGGCCAGATTGGAGATGCTGGGAAATGAATAACTTGAGCGCTCACATCTTTCGATTCGCTGCTCAGATTGCCAGCTTGGGTTTCCAAAAGTTCATATAGTTCTAATGCTTCGGGAAAATATTTTTCTATTAAACTCGGTCTGTGACTTTTGACAATATCGTTGACTAATAAAGATTCTTCAAAATTGTCGCCCGGTATCGCACCTAAGTTAACGTTAAATTTTTCGTTGACTCGATCGAGGAAAAGTTCAGGAGTGTTGCCTATCGGGTAAACGTTGGCTAGGAGACAGCGATGGGGGAAACGTTCGTAAAGTTCTAAAACTTTTTGATTGTAGTGAATCCACATTTTTACTGCCATTTCGGGATTTTGCAGCAAGCTGAAATCGGTTCCTCGGCGGTAAAGGGAATCGACTACTTCCCAGGGCGATCGATAAACACAGATAAAATTAGCTTCGGGGAGCAAAGTCAGCCAAAAATCCCAAAAAAGGGCGGTTCGTGGGTCTTTCCAACCCCAATGTTTATGAGTTTGTTGATTTTGGTCGATCGCCCGTTTGGCGATTTCCACGTATTCTGCTGCTACGGGAATCGTTTTTTCCAACGTACATCCGAGTTCATCAATACCGTGCGATCGCAAAACACTTTTGTGAAACTCCACAAAATCAACATTCTCGAAATGACCTTTGACATTTCCGTCTGCCGGCCCCACTAACTTTTTGCCAATATCAACCCCGACTTTCTGAAACAAAGAAGCTGTTAAAGACGTACCGGAACGGTGCATTCCGGTAACAATAAAAACCGACGGTTTGCTGTCATTTGTACTCACAATTTATCTCCCTCGCCCTAATTCCCACACCAAATTTACTCGCTACTCTCCCGCTAAGCCCAGGGAGCGCCTGACTTGAAACCACGCGCTTCTGATCTTCCAGAACTTGCTGCTTTCCATTGCTAAAACTCGACACTTCGCTTGCTCTAGTTCTTGCTTGAGATTAATTAGCTGATATTCTGTTTTCTCCAACTGCATTTGCACAGATACTAACTGATTTTGAGTTTGCTCCAATTGCGTTTGAGCTGAAACTAATTTAGTTTGAGCTTCTTGCAAACTGGTTTGAGATTCTTCCAACTTTGTTTCAGTAATCATTAACTTACTTTGATTTTGCTCCGATTCTATCCTAGTCGACTCTAACTGAGTCTCAAGTAATTTGAGTTTTGTCTGAGTAGACCCCAACAAAGACTGCGATTGTCTTTGGTTAACCAGCGATTTAACAGTGCAAGTTTCCAGAATCCATTCCAAATCATAGTTATTGATTGCTTTGACTATTAACACATCCTGCAGCGCCACAGTGTTTTTGGGTAAATAACAGCTCCACCCCGACTGCAAAGCCCCATCAGTTTCAAAATATCCAGCCACATCAGGGCGATCGTAAAAAGGCTCGCACCTCTGTACAACCTCGCCGTTTACCAGCACTTGCAGCTCCTCAATTCGACCGTCGAGGTTCACATCAGCTACCCATCCTTCCAGATACAAATTCTCCTTATTCGTGAAAGCAGCAACATCAATATATCCTTCCGGATGATGATGGAATTTCAACTCCGAAAAATCTCTAACTAACTCATTTGTGACAACATACAAATCCTGAAACCTGCATATGCCTTTTTTGATGCGGTGAACAAAAGCTTTGCCTCCGCTAATTTTCTCGACACATTCTCTCACAAACTTTTCAGTTACATAAGTTGTGCCGTATTCCTCCTTATCTAAAGACTGGCTTTCGCTTTGAGGACTAAACAAAATACCATTAGCCGGCATTTCTATATTGGCTAGGCGCAAACACTCATCGTGAACGCTGAACATCAAAATGCCGTTAGGAGTCAACAAATCGTACAAATTTTGTAACCAACTTGTAAAAGTTCTTTCCGGCATATGACTGAAAAAAGAATTAGCCAGAATACAGTCAAACTTTCGGTCAATTAAATAATTTTCTGGTTTTCCAGTTGAGACAATACCGTTGACGCCCAAGTATTCAGTTTGAAACTTAACCGCGTTAGCATAAATATCCGAAACCCAAATTCTTTCCGGCGGTATTTCCTGAATCAAAAACCGGGTAAATCGACCGTAACCGCAGGCAAAATCTAGAAAAGACGGTACTTTTTCAAAACTGCCAAAATGCCATTCCACAACTTGTTTAACCGTATCTAAGATGCGACGCCCGATCGAGTAATAGCGCACCAAAGCCCGATCGCGATCGTCTTTGACGTTGTTCAAGCTGAACAAATACATTTCATCGTCTTCGCAGATATTCAGTTTAAAATTTTCGGGAAACTTAGCTTGATCTTGAATAAATGCTTTGATTACGGGATTTTCGACTAAATCTAAATTGATATCGCTCATTGTTTTTACAGAATTTTAGATAACCTCTGTTGACTGCTCTTTCACTAGAGAATCAGCATTAACAACAGTTAAACACGGTTCTATCAGCAAGTCAACGATGCCGTTACCGCAGGACTCAGTACAAGACTGAACTCTAAACATCGCCACATCAACACAGCGATCCAGATAAGTTAAATCTCCATCTACCGTTCCCACAACGCCAGCATTCAAGAAATAAACCCCGGGATTCAGCAAGCATTTAAAATTAAACTTAACTACAATTGTCGTTCCCGCTTCCACATACCTAACTGACTGAGTAGAAGCCTTCAAAGAAGCACCCGCCAACTCAAAACCGCTAATTGTTTTAATCAACATTCCAAACCTAACTTTGGAAGTTGACCGGGAGAAAGTGACAGAGTAAGTATAAATATAATCTTGACGACCGATCAAGTGATTTACCACATTTCCCTTCAGCGTCTCGATGTGGGGGTTGATAATTTCCGCTCCGCGAGACGGATACCTTACCGTATTGGACGGTATCATCCCCGGATCGTAAAATTCATCATAATATTCCTTGGGTTTAGAGAGATGTTGCTCTGGTTTAACTTCCCTCTTTGTGCTTTCTAAATTAGCCTCCTGAAGCTGGTCTTGACTTTCCTGTTTTGTCAGTTGGTTCAGAGCTCGAATATCTGACTTCAACCCCAGAACCTGATCCGGATCGGCATAAATCAGCTTTTGATACTTAGAAATTACCACCTTCGGCGTGTGAGCGAGCAGCAATTCACCGCTATCCATTAAAATCGCCGAGGTACAAAGTTGCACCACAGAAGTAGCAGCGTGAGAAACAAATAAAATCGTTCCCCCACCTTCCTGAATGCTTTGCAAGCGGGCAAAACACTTGCGTTGAAAAGCTTCGTCGCCCACCGAAAGCGCCTCGTCAACCACCAAAATATCTGGCTCGACGCTAGTCGCAACGGCAAAAGCTAGCCTGACAAACATACCGCTAGAATAAGTCTTGACTGGCTGTTCAATGAAATCGCCAATATCAGCAAAAGCAGCTATATCGTCAAACTTTTCTTCAGTTTCTTTTTGATTGAATCCCAGTAACTGAGCGTTAAAAAACACATTTTGTCGCCCGGTAAATTCCGGGTTAAACCCGCTTCCGAGTTCCAACAAAGCGGAGACTCGCCCTTTAACATCCACGCTTCCTGCGGTAGGAGTCAGGGTTCCCACAATTATTTGCAGGAGAGTGCTTTTCCCCGAACCGTTGCGACCGACGATTCCCAGAGTTTGTCCTTGAGGAATTTCCAGATTAATGTCGTGTAGGGCCCAAAATTCGTCAGCCAGTTTTTTGCTGGGGTAAATAATTTCCTTTAAGCGGTCTCCTGGACGATCGTACCGCTTAAAGCATTTGGAAACATTTTTTAGTGAAATTACATTTTCTGTCATTGGCGGCAGTCAATCGATTTTAGATTTTAGATTTTAGATTTTAGATTGACTTGAAATCTCAAACATATTTACAGCACAATCGATTTTAGATTTTAGATTTTAGATTTTAGATTGACTGTAGATATCACACAAATTTACAGCACGTCAGCAAAAGCGGGACGCAAACGCCGGTAAACCGCCAAACCTCCACAAAATATAGCAGCAGAAATTAGCGTGGCGACACCCCATTCGCCCCAATGCTTAACTTCTCCAACCAGTATGAGGTCTCGATAAACCTCCGAGATGGCGGCCATTGGATTTAGCCAAAATATCCACCCTCGCCACTCTTGGGGGATGATTGATGCTGGGTAGACGATCGGCGTCAAATAAAACCAAAAATTTAGAATAACACCTAATGTCTGAGGAATGTCTCGCAAAAATACAGTCAAGCCGGCTGTCAAATATCCCAAACCAGCAGTTATCAGCAACTGAGGCACCCACACCAACGGCAGTAAGCATAAAGTAGCGTTGAGCTTTTGCGACGATACTGCTACTATCACAATCAAAGCTGCTAAACCCAGAGAACTTTCAAGAAAAGCTGTAAAAATCGGCACTAGGGGCAGTAAACCGAGAGGAAATACCACTTTTTTGACTAAATTAGGCTGCCCCACCACGGATACTCCCGCCTTGATCAAACCGCTGGTGAAGGCAGTCCAAGGCAGCAAACCTGCAAACAACCAGACTCCAAATGTAATGTCGCTGTTTTCTGGGAAGCCTGCAAGGCTGAGCTTTACCTTGAGGACGATCGAAAATACATAAGTGTAAATCACCAATTGCGATAGCTGATTCAGCAGCGGCCACAAATTGCCCAGAATCGAGCCTTTGTATTGAGATTCCAAGTCCCGGCGCACCAATGTTGCCAGCAGATTCAGCTTCGCCCACCGCCGGGGCGTACTTGCCTGCCGCCGCCGGCCCAGCCTTCGGGCCTTTTGGGCAACTTCTTTCACAGTTCTCTGCAATTTTTTCGCCCTCGTTCACTACCTTCACACCTAAATCAACTCAAGCTACAATTGTGCAGCTTTTGTTAAACCGCAATTATTCCACAGCCCCGCCGCTTTGATCAAGGATCTGCCACCCTAGCTTCGGCTTCTTCTTTCTTTCTTCTTTCCTCTTCCTTGGGAGGTTATTTTAGCCGATCGCCGATCGAACTGCCGAACCCATCGCTAGTTTTTGCTCGTTGTCGTAGCCCCACCGCTGGAAAAATTTTTCATACTTGCCGTTGGCGCTCTGCAAACTTTCTAGCATTTGCGACGCTATAGTTTGACAGGCTGGCATTTGCAGGATTTGAATTAAATTGCGCGATCGCTCCTGCACTCTAGCAGAATCGGCCGCCATTTCCTGCTTTTGCTGGCGCGAATGATGCACAACCATTGCCGCCGACATCGCCAAATTTTTCACCAGCAGTTCTGCTACGATCTCAGGAGCCGATCGCAGCGCCTCGACTACTCCGGGTGACGGGTGATCTGCCTCCTGTCCATCGTCCGTTAGATAGGTGACAAAAAAACCCCTAGCACCGTTCTGTGTTTTCACCAGAGATGTAACAGCTTGCTGGATGTCGGCTTGTAAAAGTCGATCGGCATCAATGAACGACAGTAAAGATTGAGTCAGCTCGATCGCCCCCTCAAAAGTTATGCTTTCCGATGCTAATAAAGAAGATGGAATACTCATAACGAACTCAATAATTTTAAAGATTCTGCTAACAACAATTGTAAACACTTCCCGCTGCCCGATCGCAAATAAATATGGCTATTATCTCCTCCAAACAACAGCCCCCCGACCCAAATCTACCCGAAGACATAGCCCCGGCTCGTCGCAAAAAAGTGGCCAAACCCGAGGCGGAATCTTTGCTAGAATCGCAAGAACTTCCCGACGAAATCAACAGCAAACAAGACGACAAAATCCGACCCCAGCGGTTAGCTGAATACATCGGGCAAAAAGACTTGAGAGAAGTTTTGGCGATCGCAATTGCAGCCGCCAAATCTCGCGGGGAACCTATGGATCACCTGTTACTCTACGGGCCTCCAGGGTTGGGCAAAACCACAATGTCGCTAATTCTAGCAGCAGAAATGGAAGTTGAATGCAAAATTACCACCGCCCCTGCTTTAGAAAAACCGCGAGATATTGTCGGATTGCTGATCAACCTCAAAGCAGGCGACGTGCTGTTTATCGACGAAATTCACCGCTTATCTAAAGTTACAGAAGAAATCCTCTATCCGGCGATGGAAGACTGTCGGTTAGATATTACGATCGGTCAAGGCAAAAGCGCCAAAATCCGCAGCATTCCCCTGAAACCCTTTACCTTAGTAGGAGCAACAACAAAAGTTGGGTCGCTGACATCTCCATTGCGCGATCGCTTCGGCTTGATCCAAAGATTGCGCTACTACGAAATAGACGAACTTAGTCTAATTGTCCAAAGAAGTGCCCAAGTTCTCGACACTCAAATCACCCCAGAAGGAGCCACAGAAATAGCCCGCCGAGCTCGCGGAACGCCCCGGATCGCTAACCGCTTGCTGCGACGAGTTAGAGACTACAGCGAAGTCAAAAACTTAAAGCCAATTAATGCCGAAGTTGCCTCAGTTGCACTCGAATTGTTCAACGTCGATCCGCTAGGTTTGGATTGGACTGATCGATGCCTTTTGACAGCAATGATCGAAAACTTTAACGGCGGCCCGGTGGGTTTAGAAACTCTCGCAGCTTCCACAGGAGAAGACACTCAAACAATTGAGGATGTATATGAACCGTACTTAATGCAAATCGGATTTTTGCAGCGGACAAGTCGGGGCAGAATTGCCACAGCGGCTGCTTGGAAACACTTAGGTTTCATCGACTCAAGGGGATAAACAAATGCTACGAACACCTGGAAAAACCTTGACTTTAGCCAGATGCCCGATAGAATAATTTAGTTTTAAGTTAATAAACCCCAATTGCATCCCAATTACCAATTAAGTAAATCGGGACGACAAAACAAAAAGCATTTTGTAGGGGCAAGTTTAGCTCAGGATGACGAGATATAAGCGAGAGGAGGAATGCAGTCAGCCTCCTCATCCATGTAATGTTTATTTGCACCTACCTAATTACCAATTAGTAATTGGTAATTACTAATTACTAATTACTAATTACCCATGTTAATATCCCTGAGAATTGAAAACTTTGCCTTAATTGACTGCCTGGATTTAGAATTTGGGCCGAGTTTGAACGTATTTACAGGGGAAACCGGCGCTGGTAAATCGATTATCCTAGATGCGATCGATGCAGTGTTGGGCGGGAAAGTCGATCGCCGATCGATTCGCACCGGAGCAACGCGGGCAATATTGGAAGCTACCTTTGAACTGGACAAAGCCGCATCTCTGTGGCTGGGCGAGCAAGAAATCGAACCCATAGACGGAAATTTAGCCGTTTGCAGCCGGGAAATTAACGCATCGAGCGGTGCTCTACGCACCAGATCGCGCTTGAACGGAATTCTCGTCAACCGCCAGTTAATGGAGCAATTGCGCGATCGGCTGGTCGAAATTACCGCCCAAGGCCAAACCGTCCACCTCGGACAAGAAACCCTCCAGCGAGAATGGCTCGACCTCTACGGTGGCAAAAAGCTCGCTGAAGCGCGATCGATCATTACCTCCGCGTGGCTGGGAGCCAACAACGCCAAAACAGCCCTCAAACGCAGGCGTCAGTCGGAACAGCAGCGACTGCAAAGACTTGATTTGTTAGAATACCAAGTCCGAGAACTCGGCGAAGCCCATATCGAAGACGCCGACGAACTCGAACAGCTAGAACACGAATCAATCCGGCTGGGCCACGTCGTCGAATTGCAGCAGCAGAGTTACCAAGTCCACCAAGCCCTGTACCAAAACGAGGGCGACAGCGCATCAGCCGCCGACTTGTTGAGCAAAGCCGAAGTAATTTTAAGCGACATGGCGGTTTACGATGTGCAGTTGCAACCAATCCTAGAAATGGTCAGCGATGCTTTAGCTCAAGCCACAGAAGCCAGCCGGCAAATTAGCAGCTACGGCGAACAATTAGAAGCAGATCCCGAAAGACTCGAAGAAGTAGAAGATCGGATTCGCGAACTCAAACAAATTTGTCGCAAATACGGGCCGCTCAAAGAAGCGATCGCCTACTATCAAAGCATCCAAAACGAACTAAACGAGCTTTTAGAAGGAGGCGAGTCAATGGAAGCGTTAGAACTCGCATATCAGACCGCTTTAGAGCAATTAAAAGACGCTTGCAGCCACCTCACTACCCTGCGGCGCGAAGCAGCCCTCAAACTAGAAACGCACCTCGTAGGAGAACTTAAGCCGTTAGCAATGGAAAAAGTGCAGTTTCAAGTCGAAATCTCGCCTTGTACCCCAACTGCTACCGGTGCCGACCAAATCGCCTTTTGTTTCAGCCCCAATCCGGGCGAACCCCTGCAACCTCTGGGCGCGATCGCCTCCGGGGGAGAAATGAGCCGCTTTTTGCTCGCCATCAAAGCCTGTTTTTCCCAAATAGAAAGCGCCGGTACGCTGATTTTTGACGAAATCGACGCCGGAGTCTCCGGGAGAGTCGCTGGGGCGATCGCCAAAAAACTCTACCAACTTTCCGACAAACACCAAGTTCTATGCGTCACCCACCAGCCGCTGATCGCCGCGATGGCTGATTTTCATTTTCGCGTCAACAAACAGACGATCGAAGCAGAACCAAGTATTGAGGAACCCGCAGCCAACTCCGAACCAGTCGAACGTACAGTAGTCAGAGTGGCCGCCCTCAACAGTGAGCAGCGGCGCGAAGAACTGGCCCAACTCGCCAGTGGCCGCTCAGCAACAGAAGCCATCGCCTTCGCCGAATCCCTGCTTGTCGAAGCCGCCGGATTGCGCCAAACTCAGTCGGCCAAACCCTAAGCAGACCCTCAAGCCGATCGTGGGGTCAAAAGGCGGAGTTTTTCCGATCCGGAGGTTACACTAAAAATGGCAACCGCAAGTTTTACAAAAAAAAGCTGAAAGCCCCGTGAGTTTAGTTACGGGATGAAAGCTAAGAGCAGCAAAATTGAGAGAAATTCTAGTTAAAAACCACAATTGTGTAGAGAAGGGCACACATCACTAGCAACTGGTAGTGTCACAATTGCGGCTAGTCCTACAAGGCCACCCCTCTTTCAGCAGTCCTCCCCCCAGTACGCATTCATGTTCCTGCGGGCGATCGGCTCAAAGATCGGCAGAACCTACTTAAACCAGGCACGCATAATGTCACAATCAGTTAATAAACCATTTAAACAACATTCGCGATCTCTAAAAAGATTGCAGCCCTCCCATAGCCTCGTTACTCTCCCACCCACAGTTCACCAGCCCTGCAAACTGAATTTCCCTTGGCCTGTGGCCGGAGTTCTGTAAACTAGGAAATACTTTCACGCATACTTGAGTCTTGTGCGACAGGTGACTCACTAATGAACTTGGCCGCTCTCTTAGCTTAGAGACTAACCCTTACACTTAAGCTTCTGTAAAGGTCTATGAAATCTGCATCTTCCCCCAATTACTCTTCTCTGGACAACGTGATTGATGTCGCTGTTGTCGGCGGTGAAAATCATCATCAGGAACACTATTCTCCCCCGGAATTTAGGAGCAATGCAATTATTCAGCGCCAAGGAAACCTCTCTGGCATTCTCGATCTCCTAAATAAGCAAAGTTTCACAGTAGTAGTTAAGGAAGTAGAAGACAAACTTAAGGTTGTCAATCAAACCCTGGGAATGCTCGACAATATCCTTGACAGCCAGGGATTCGACGCCATCCTTAACGAAATGTTGCAGTCGATTACCCTCAAAACTGGGGAATTGCTAAATGCCGCTCGCAGCACGATATTTTTATTAGACGAAGAAAAGAATGAACTCTGGGCGATCGTCGCTAAAGACGAAAATGGCAAAAGTCTAGAGCTCCGATTTCCCGCCCATGTCGGCATTGCGGGAGAAGTAGCTACTGAAAAAAAAGTGGTGAACATTCCTTATGATTTTTATAACGACCCCCGCTCGACTAACGCAAAAAAAACTGACAAAGAAACAGGATATCGCACTTATACAATGCTGGCGATGCCCCTGATTAACGAAGAAACAGGAGAGTTAGTAGCAGTCGTTCAACTGATTAATAAACTTAAGCCCAACCACGAACATTACGGTATTTTAGAGGAACAGATTGACAAGGCAGGATTTACTCAAGAAGACGAACAAGTTTTTAAAGAATTTGCTCCCTCGATTCGCCTAATTCTAGAATCTTCCAAATCTTTCTACGCAGCAACTCAAAGACAACGGGCGGCCACGGCGCTGATGAATGCCGTCAACGCTCTTTCTCAGAGCAGTTTAGACTTAGAAGATACTCTAAAAAGGGTGATGGATCAGGCAAAAGAACTGATGAATGCCGATCGCAGCACCCTGTGGCTGATCGATGAAGATAAAGACGAACTCTGGACGAAAATCCCGACGGCCGACAGCGTGAAAGAACTTCGCATACCCAGAACAGCCGGTTTTGCAGGCATCGTCGCCGAATCCGGCGAACCGCTGTTGATTCCCTTTGACGTATACGATGACCCCCGCGCCGAAACTTCCAAAAAAACCGACCAACAAACTGACTACCGTACTTGCAGTATGCTCTGTATGCCAGTTTTTAATGCAGACCACAAATTGATCGGAGTTACTCAATTAGTCAACAAAAAAAAACAAGGAGAATACCCTCCCTATAACCCCGAAGATTGGCCGCACGCCCCCGAACAGTGGAAAGCCAGTTTCAATCGCAACGACCTGGAATTTATGAAGGCGTTTAACATCCAAGCAGGAGTCGCCCTACAAAACGCCAAACTGTTTGCCGAAGTCAAACAGCAAGAACAAAGACAAAAAGATATGCTGCACGCCCTGACTAACGGCGTGATTTCTACAGATAAAAAAGGCAATATAGTAGCGACCAATCCCAGTGCCCAAAAATTACTGGGTGTCAGCGAGGCAGAATTAGCCGAAGGTCAATCTTTGCGCGAGTTAATTAAGTTAGAAAAAGGCGATTTTGCCAAATGGTTTGATGCGTCTTTGTCTCCAGAAGACGATAAGGACCGCCAGCAGTATTACCCGGATCAAGTTTTGCTGTCCTGTGAAGCAAAATCGCAGAGTATCAATCTCTCGATAAATTCTATGACGGATGCGAGCGACTCCAGCAAGGTCAACGGCGCGTTAGTCGTCATGGAAGATATTAGCGAGGCAAAGCAAGTCAAGAACTTGATGTACCGTTACATGACCCCAGAAGTAGCCGAAGCTTTGTTAGCTTCAGGGGATCATGGATTGGGCGGTAAGCGCAAAAACGTTTCGGTGCTGTTCTCAGACATTCGCAGCTATACCACACTTACGGAAAAATTGCAAGCCGAAGAAGTGGTAGTGATGCTCAACAAATATTTTGAAGTGATGGTAGATGTCGTATTCGAGTACGGAGGGACTCTCGACAAATACATCGGCGACGCTCTGATGGCAGTTTTTGGCTCTCCAGCGCCCCTAGAGGATCATGCTTGGTGCGCCATGCAAACCGCAGTGAAAATGCGGGAAAAACTGGCCCTGTTCAATCAAGATCGCGTGGCGAATGGGGAATTGCCGATCGGCATTGGTATGGGCGTGCATTCCGATGAAGTTGTCAGCGGCAACATCGGTAGTAGCAAACGCATGGAATTGACTTCGATCGGAGACGGCGTAAACCTCGCCTCTCGCTTAGAAGGCGCCAGCAAGCAATACGGCACCGACTTGATCATCAGCGACAATACTTACAGAGATTATGCCGATCGGCTGTACGTGCGAGAACTCGACTTTATTACTGTCAAAGGCAAAAGCGAACCCGTAATCGTTTACGAACTCGTCGGCATCCGCGAGGGATACTCGCCAGTGGGCAAGTCACTAACCGAAACACAGGAAAAAATTATAGAACATTACACGAAGGGGCGCGAACATTACAAAGCTCCAGTCCACCAAAGACTCTCTGAGAGTGAGGTGAAAAATATCTTAAAGGATGTCGCCGAAATGCCAGAGGCAGAGATTAAGAAACTGTCCTACACTCTAGAGCAACAGTTGGAACACGAACTCAAGAACCTGTTATATCAACTGAAAAAGCTGTCAGAGTACGACCCGAAAAACCTGTCCGAAGCAGACAAACTCATCGTACTGTTGCAGCCAGAAATCCAACTGCTGAAATTGGAAGGCATCAAAAATCTTTCGGAAGACGAAGCCAAAATTATGCTGCAAGCAAAAATCAAGCCCCTATCAGCCGACGATATTAAATACTTGCAAGAAGGCGAAGTCAAAAAGCTGTTGGAAGCCGACATCTTAGAACCATCAAATCCCCAAATCAAGCGGCTGAAACCGGCAGAGATCAGGCAGCTATTGCAGGCGAAAATTAAAAGTCGGGCCTGCGAGACAGTTGCAGAAATGTTAGAGGAGGAATTTGAAAACCTGGGACTCGATCGGGTGAAAAAACTGCTGAGCGAGTTTAAGAAAGCCTTAGAACCAAAAGCCAAGCAAGCTTTTACAGACGCCTATAGCGAATTTGACGCGGTTCTGAAAGTTGACCCGAAAAACAAGGCAGCTAAATTGCACGTCGATCGCTGTATGTTATTTCAACATGGGTTTTCAGACGTACTCAACTGGGATGGTGTGTGGAATCTCACAGAAAAATAGCAGTGGCCCACAGCAAATCCTCGCGGTGGCGTCAGGGTTCGGGGTGGGGGCGATCGCGATCGGGGGTGCGCCTCCCATCCCACCACCAATTAACCTTAATATCCTATTGAGGTAATTGTAAATAAGCTCCAACAGGTATTATGGTTATATAACCGGATTTGAATTTGCAAGCGAGATGCCGGGGGTTTCGCCCTACGTGTTTCGTTCGCACTACCTACCGCAACAAACTTAGCACTTCTATTATTTGAAGCGCTTAAAAATAGTTAGGACGGGCGGCAGCGTTACCCGGTTTCTGAGAAAAATCTTGGAGAAAGGCGACGAAACATCCGATCAAAAACCGGGTTTCTCACCCCGCCCGTGTAAGTCTTAATAGCGTTAGCGGCTCCTAAAAAGAGCTTCCTTCGCAGATAGTCAATGTTCTAGTCTTAGATATAGAAAACCACTAGCGTCAGTTATGAATAATTGGAATTCGCAATCGGGAGATGTTGAGTGGGTAGATCAGGTTTACCAACTATTGCTGGAGATTGCTCGGAGCTCCCTGTCAGATATCCCCAGAATCCCGGAAAACATCACTGTTAAGGCTATCCCTTTGATCCAGAAGGTACAAAGCATTCAGCAAAGACCTGACGGGCAAGTGTTCAAATCCGGTTCCTTTTCAGTAAACGATCACGAATGGGTCGATCGAGTCTGCCAACTATTGGTAGAACTAACCAGCGCGTCTTTGTCCGAGCAACCCAAAATGCCGGAAAACCTTGCAGGTCGATCTTTAGCCCTCGCGGATCGAGCACAAAAAATTAAAGAAGATATCGAAGAAAATGCAGCCCAAACCCCAGCAGATGAAGATGACAATTCTTTACAGTCTCCAGAGGCGCTGCTTTCCCTCTTGCACCACAGTTTGAAAGCTCAGCGCGCCAAAAGCTACAACCCCGATGCCCCCGAATGGCAGCAAGTCTTGAGCCTGCTCGACGTAGTGCAGTCAATTTACAAGCAAATCCAAAATTAAATTCAAGCTTTATTCAGGGGCGTCTTTATTGTGCGAGATCGCTGGCTCTTAAAGGCAGTTGCTCTTTAACAGAAAAACTTTTTTGCTGTAGCCCGAACATTTCTGATTATTGCACTTTTGTCAACTACACTAGGTTTAATCGGTTCTAGGGCAAGAGAACATGAGCGGACAAAACATCGGGGATTTGTCAAAACAAATATTAGCCGATCGCTATCAGTGCGATCGGCGGCTCGGCAAGCAAGCAGGACGGCAAACTTTACTCGCCCGCGACTTAAAAACCCAACAGCAAGTAGTAGTCAAACTCCTCTCATTCAGCAGCGACTTTAACTGGGAAGACTTAAAACTGTTTGAGCGAGAAGTCGAAACCTTAAAATCCCTATCCCATGTCGCAATTCCCCGATATCTCGACTCCTTTGAAATCGACACCCCCAACCGCAAAGGATTCGCCCTAGTTCAGAGTTACATCGAAGCCAAATCCCTACAAGAATATCTCTCAGACGGCCGCACCTTCAGCGAAAGCGAAGTCAAACAATTAGCCACAGCATTATTAGACATCCTCGCCTACCTTCACCAGCGACAGCCCCCGGTGATTCACCGCGACATTAAACCCAGCAATATCTTACTCAAGAATCGATCGGGTAACAGCGTCGGCGAAGTCTACCTAGTCGATTTCGGTGCTGTTCAAACCCTAGTACAGCTCGGCGAAAATAGAATACCCACTAAACCGCTAATACTTTACCCTTATAAGTCCACTTGAAGGGCTT
>NZ_JAUBSB010000078.1:0-21353 GCF_036702135.1 Microcoleus sp. LAD1_D3
TTTTGATTTTTGAGGATTTCTCGTAAGTTTTCTACTGATTCGGTAATCTTTATATGAGGACGACCAGACATTGTAATGCTCTCCTTTACTTTTTACACAAGTCTATCACATCTTTTAAAAAATGGTATGAGGTGGTGGGTATTGACAAGTGTGATACTGGAAAGTAGAATGTAGAAATTATGAAAAAAAACCTGCCACCCAAACTCAACAGTGAAATCTTAAAACAGTTGGCGACAGAGAAACTGGTAGAGATGATCGTGGAGCAGGCGAGGGCTATAGAGCAGTTAAAATCCAGAGTAATAGAACTAGAACAGGAAATAGAGAAACTTAAAATCAGCAGAGATTTAGACAGCACAAGATCATCAAAGCCACCATCGTCCGACCTCCTCAAAAAAAGCGAGAAAAAACTTGAAGCTCAAACAACAGATGAAAGGGAGACACCAAAACGGAAACCAGGAGGACAACCAGGGCATCCGGGAAAAACGAGGAAGGGGTTTGGTCGGGTAGATAGATTAGAGATATTACGACCGCAAGTGTGTACGTGTTGTGGTCAAAGCGAATTCAGTGGCGAACCCATCAAAATAGAGAGACAGCAAGTAGCTCAGTTAGTAGAGAGTCCAATAGAAATAGTAGAATATCAAAGATATACGTGTATTTGCAGCGAGTGTGGGGAAACACAAACAGCAGACTGGTCGCCAGAAATAGTACCGGGACAAGATATCGGAATCAGACTGCAAGCTTTTTTAGGATGGATAAATAATTACGGACAATTATCCTACGAAAAACAACAAGAACTGTTGTGGGAACTGGGAAAAATAGAAATAGGAGTGGGAACTTTAGTAGCGACCAATGAAAGAATAAATGGCGCAGTGACTCAAAGTATTGACCAGCTCAAACAGTGGGTCAAACAAACCCAGCCCAATATCCATGCGGATGAAACGCCAAGGGCCGTCAAAGGGGTCAAAGAATGGTTATGGATTTTTGCCAATACCAACTTCGCTTTATTTCATGCTGCTGATACTCGCTCTCGCGCGGAATTAGAATCTATTTTGGGTTCTTGCTACGAAGGTGTACTTAGTTCAGATGACTATAGCGCCTATAATGGTTATCCTGTCAAGGCCCAACAAAAATGTCTGGCGCATTTACGCCGTCACTTCAAGAAACTAATCCAGGTTCCTGGCTTAAATAACCAGGAGATTGGAGCAAAATTTATTAGCCTGATAGATGAGGGTTTTAAAAACTATGCTTTATGCCAACAAACCCAAAACCTTGATGAATTCTTGAGTTGGACATCCCAGTTTAAACCAAAAGTTGAATCTACGATTAATTCATGGATAGAGAGAGCCGGAGGGGAAGCCGGGAAACTTTTACGCTCCTTGAGGAAGAAAGCTGATCTCCGGGTGGTATTTTTTAGACCATCCAGAGATACCGCCTGATAATAATTTAGCAGAACGAACGTTACGTTTAGCCGTCACAAAAAGAAAAATTAGTGGAGGTTCCCGGTCTATGGAACGGTTTCAAGATACTGCCAATTTATTGACTGTTATACAAACTTGTCGCCATCAAGGACGTTGTGTCATTGAGTTTTTTGACCAAGCTCTAAAAGCAATGGTTGACTCGGCTGTGCAGACTCCTTCTTTAATTCCTCTAATTGAGACCTGAATCCTTACCTTTCTTGCTTCTTCCTTCTTCTTTTAACGTCCCAATTCCTCATTACTAATTCCCAAATGACTCGCTTAGCCACAACAATAGAAGCCATACTTTACTTAAAAGGTCAGCCAGTGTCGATCGCAGAAATTGCCGAGATTGCCAAGTGCGATCGAGCCCAAGCCGAAGACGCCATCATCGAACTCATGTCTGACTCGTCCCACCGCGACAGTGCATTAGAAGTCGTCGAAACCCCCACAGGATACAGCCTGCAACTCAGAGAAGAGTTTGCCAGTTTAATGCAAACTTTAATACCTCCAGAATTAGGTGTGGGAGCTTTGCGGACGCTGGCTGCGATCGCCCTCAAAGGCGGCATCGCTCAGCCAGATTTAGTTAACTTGCGAGGTTCAGGAGCTTACCAACAAGTGCAGGAACTTGTAGAAATGGGTTTCGTCCGCAAACGGCGGCCCACTGAAGGGCGGTCGTATTGGTTACAAGTTACCGAGAAATTTCATCGGTACTTTCAAGTAGACCAACTGCCAAAACAATTACAAATTGACTTTCAGGCAAATTTGTACCCAAGCAATGATGAGTAGTTTGAAGTAGAATGTAACCAGCCAGAAATTAAGAATCGCCAAATGGTTTTTCACCCTGACTTTGACACATCCAATGCCCAACAAACCGCAGTCAATCCACTGCTGAAGTACCTCCAACACCAATCCCCGGAGGTTCTAGCCCGCGTCGCCAAGTCCGTCAGCCCCGACATCAGAGAAATAATCTCTCATAACGTTCAAGGACTTGTGGGCGTTTTGCCTTCAGAAAATTTTAACGTCGAAATTACCACCGATCGCGAAAACTTAGCAGGTTTGCTAGCTTCAGCGATGATGACAGGCTATTTTTTGAGGCAAATGGAGCAGAGGATGCACCTAGAAGAAAATTTAGCAAGCACCAGCTCGATTCAACCAAACTCACCCAAAGACAAGTAAAAAGATCAACGGGTAGAGGAAGCCAGAAAGATGAAAGTTGTTCAGAAAAATCCATAATCCTGAATCGTGGAGGCACAGGGAATTAAGAAACCGGGCTGTTAACCGGGTATCCCTCGCGCTACACCGAGGATTTTGGTAAAAAAACCCGGTTCCTCCGTCCAGGACTATAAAGCCTCAGATTTATCTTTCATCCTCCACAGTTTGCAAATAAATACCAGTTTCACAAAAGAATGCAACTGTAAGTAAGCTCCAAATCCTTATCCCATAAGTCATTCCCAATTCTTTAATCGAAAATCGAAAATGGTATTAGCCACCGGCGGAGCTACCCGATAGGGGAAAAGCACCCGGACGTACTTTAATTTTCTGAACTTGACCCAAACGGTTAATTTCCAGTTCGAGTTCTTTGCCCACAACGGTGTTTTCCACCCGTTCTTGCACGTCGCCTGGAGTGTTAACCCCAATTCCGTCAACTTTTTGAATGACATCTCCGGCGCGCAAGTCGGCTTTTTGAGCGGGGGAATTTTCCACGACTCGCGTCACGGCTACGCCTTGATCGAGGGTAATTTTATTATTATCGAGCTGTTTGTTGAGTTCTGCCTTGGTGGCGGCAGTCAAGCTGACCATTTGAATGCCAAGATAGGGATGTTCGGCTTTACCTTTGGCGAATAACTGATCGGAAATTCGTTTGGCGGTTTCGATCGGAATTGCAAATCCCAAGCCCTGAGCGTCGGCGCGAATGGCGGTATTGATGCCAATTACTTCGCCTTGGTCGTTGAGCAGCGGGCCACCAGAATTGCCGGGGTTGATGGCGGCGTCGGTTTGGATGAAGCGGACTCGCTTGTCGGGGATGCCGACTTGGGAACTCGATCGACCCGTAGCGCTGATAATGCCCACAGTCACGGTATTGTCGAGACCTAAAGGATTGCCGATCGCGATCGCCCACTGTCCCGGTACAATATTGTCCGATCGACCCAAAGCCACCTGCGGCAGTTCCTTAGCATTAATCTTAACCACAGCCACATCCGTCAGCGGATCGACTCCCTGCACCTTACCCTCAAACTCGCGGCCGTCTTTGAGCGTCACCTTGACAGTATCCGTCCCGGAGACAACGTGAGCATTAGTAACGATGCGGCCGTCCGAAGTGAGAATAAACCCCGAACCCGTACCTCTCTTGACTCGTTCTTCCGGCTGCGGCAAATTCTCCCCAAAAAACCGACGAAACAACGGATTTTTGAAAGCTTCGGGCACTTGATTCGCCACCTTGCTTGATGCGTCAATCCGCACTACAGCCGGGCCGACTTTTTCGGCTGCTTCAGCAATAAAATTGGGATTGCTGCGATCGACTGCCCGATTTTCCTGAACTGGAGGAGAGGGATAGGGGGGGATTTGCTGGCGTACTACTGGCAAAACCAATCCGGTTTCCAGATTGTTTGAGCCTTGCAAATAGCGATTTCCCAACCATCCCATCCCTCCGCCGATTGACAGCAAAGTCACATAAAGGGTCGCTTGCTTAAAAGATAAACTCATTTAATAACTCCCGCTAAATACCTCATCCCCGCAGACAGGTTCTGAATCAAGCATTTTTGTCTTGGCGACGGGAAGGAAGCGGGGCGGGGCGTACCGCTTCCTCAAGAACATAGCTGTTAACAGGCAGGCGCCCATCGGCATCACAGGCAATTTTGCCGGATTTGCCAAGAGCGACTAAAACTAATAATTCTCATCCTAACTTGGCTTAGCCTGGGATTTACAGTCTGGGGGGTGGCTAGAGCTTTCAAATATGCACTTTCACGGGATTTTAAAATTGTCAACTGTCCGAAATGAATACTTTTTTATGTACATAATGACTTTTAAACGCTTATTTCCGCTGATTTCTGCACTAATTTGGTCGATCGCACCCGTTGGGAAAGCGGCGACAAATACCGAGATCCCACCTGCAAATCTTCCTTCAGGTACACCTGTAGAAAACCCCGACCCCGCCCGCGATTGCCCGAGTCCGGCTATGTCTCGGTTGCGTCGCCACACTGTGGCCCAGGGCGAAACAATTGAAAGCATCGCGCGGCAGTACAATGTGATTCCTGCGGCGCTGATCGGGATAAATCCCATGTTGCGGGGCGGTGGAGTATCTGCTGGAAGTGCGATCGTCATTCCTCCGTACAGTGGCATGGAGGTAGAAGTGCCTGCGGGCTGGAATTGGCAAAAACTGGCAGAAGCTTACAAAGTGCCCGCAGACTTGCTATTTGAGGCGAATGGGTGCAGGTCTTTGGGGAAAACGGTGTTTGTGCCAGCGGTGAATAGGTCGATCGGGCGTTCTATCACTCCCGATGCAACGCCATCGGTGCAAGGATTTCCGCTGCCCGCCCCAGCAGTGGAAGCTTTGCGTTACGGGCGGCAATTGCATCCGGCGCGGCGCGAATTTTTTTTCCACAGCGGCGTAGATTTTTTGGCGTCGGAGGGTACGCAGGTTTTGGCGGCGGGCGAAGGGACTATCGCCTTTGCCGGGCCGCAGGGGGATTACGGGAATTTAGTGGTGGTGAACCATGAAGCGGGGAAGCAAACGCGCTACGCTCATTTGAAAGATATTGCGGTAAAAGTCGGTCAAAAAATGCAGTCTGGAGAAGTTTTGGGAACTGTGGGGACGACGGGAAAACGGGACATTCCGCCATCTCATTTGCATTTTGAAGTTCGGTACAATTCGGGCTTGGGTTGGGTTGCTGAAGACCCGCTGCTTTATTTGCAAGCGACTATTAAAAAATAGGATTGTTAGTGTGCTGGGGGGGGTGACAACCCGCCCCAAATCCAGACGGGGTAAGGATTGAGCTGTGTTGTGGTAAAAAAAGATAGGCAGCAGAATTATTACACGATTGCCTATCCCAAAAAATATGTTACCAACATTTTACTAGACTCACTTACAAAAACAACTGACGCAAACCCCGTTTATTTTACTCACAATCTTTTTGAACCTGATAGAATCCGAGAAACAAGTAACGATCGCACTAATCGGGTTCCCATTAATCACTTATTGGTTAACAACTTATTGCCCGATCGCACATTTCTCTCCAATTCGATCGCCCATAAACCCAAAAACCCGATCGCCCATAAACCCAAAAATCCGATCGCCCCGATCAACACAAAAATTTGATCGCACATTTCTCTCAAATTCGATCGCCCTGAAACTCGTTACATTAGGACTTACAAGGGAGGCCGAGAAACCGGGTTTTTGACGACAAGACGCACTCCCACCACAGATTCGGTAAAAACCCGGTTTCTTTGGTGGGAGTGCGTCCAGAACCGTACACAAAAAATTAGATCGCCCGAACCGACCCAAAAATCCAATTATCACCCGCCGCTAACTCCCTCCAATCGCAGGAAATGCACCCGGCCCGACTCATCGCCGGCTACAACTGTCACCCCATCAGGCGCGATCGCACAGCACTTAAACTTATAATCTCCGCTGAAACTAGCAACCTCTTTGTAGCTAATCAAATCCCAGACTTTAAGGGTGTTATCCGATGAAGCGGAAACCGCTATGAGGCCGTTAGGGGCGCTCGCCACTGCATTTACCCAGTCAGTATGACCGATGAGGGTTATAAGTTCCGTACCGCTGTCTGTGTCCCAGATTTTGAGGGTGTTATCTAATGAAGCGGAAATCGCTGTTTTGCCAGAGGGTAAGGTCGCCACTGCATTGACAATGCCAGTATGACCGATGAGGGTGAAAAGTGGAGTGCCACTGTCTGTGTCCCAGATTTTCAGGGTTTTATCTGATGAAGCAGAAATCACTGTCTTGCCATCGGGTGCCATCGCTATTGCATTTACCCCGCTAGTATGACCGGTAAGGGTTAAGAGTTCGGTGCCTGTCTCGGTGTTCCAGATTTTCAGGGTTTCATCCCATGAACCGGAAATCGCTGTCTTGCCATCGGGTGCGATCGCCACTCCATTTACCCCGTCATTATGATCGGTGAGGGTTAAGAGTTCAGTTCCTGTCTCGGTGTCCCAGATTTTCAGGGTGCGATCGCCTGAAGCGGAAATCGCTGTCTTGCCATCGGGTGCGCTCGCTACTGCATTTACCCCGCTAGTATGACCGGTGAGGGTTAAGAGTTCGGTGCCTGTCCCGGTGTCCCAGATTTTCAGGGTTTCATCCCATGAACCGGAAATCGCTGTCTTGCCATCGGGTGCGATCACCACTCCATTTACCCCGTCAGTATGACCGGTGAGGGTTAAGAATTCGGTACCTGTCTCGATGTCCCAGATTTTCAGGGTTTCATCCCATGAACCGGAAATTGCTGTCTTGCCATCGGGTGAGATCGCCACTGCACTTACGAAGCTAGTATGACCGGTGAGGGTTCTAAGTAGGGTGCCGTTGTCTGTGTCCCAGACTTTTAGGGTTTTATCCTGTGAAGCCGAAATCGCTGTTTTGCCGTCTGGTGCGATCGCCACTGCATATACATAGCTAGTATGACCGATGAGGGTGAAAAGTAGACTGCCACTTTCTGTGTCCCAAATTTTCAGGGTTCGATCTTCTGAAGCCGAAATTGCTGTTTTGCCGTCTGGTGCGATCGCCACTGCTGTTACCGAGTCAGTATGACCGACCAGCGTTCGCAATGCCCCTTCATTCGCCCGTTCTAAATTAGCCTTTAAAGGCCGCAGCCAAGGACTATCTTTCGACTGCTTTGCTTGTGCCAGCATTGCCTGAATCCCAGGCATTTCCAAATCCAATAACCTCCCCCACAAATGTTCTACCAACTGGGTTTTATCCTTTTCCAAAACGTGCGCCGACTTGCGAATTCCTCCTTGAATCAACCGCAAAGTTTCAGTTTGCCCCTCCGACAGCAACACATCTGCATTTCTCCCTAAATCGTAATCCTCAATTAGCGGCTGCACCCCCAACAATTTTAACTTCGCCTCAATAAAACCAAAATCCGTCAGCCAACGATAATAACGGTTGAAATCTCGCCCAATCTCAATGAAATCCCTGGGTTGATGCTTCAACAAATATTCTCGCTCCGATTTACTTTGCTTCGCCAACCACACACCCAAATCGCTCATATAGGCGCTCCTTCTATCCTTTTATTCATACCTTGGCGGTTAAGTTCTTCAACATTAACCCCCGCAGATTGCACGGTTTCATCTTTTGCCAGAAACTCGCGAAAACTGTTGTGATAAGTGCTGTACCGAATTTCGCCGTTGACTTGCTGCTGCCGCAAAAATGAATCCCATTTCTTGAGTACCTGCTGTACTTTAAAATCTGTCTCGCCTACCGATTTAGCAATCCAGCCGCGAGAAACAGCTTCGCGCGCTTTCGAGATCACGTAGATAATCTTAACTTTCATCTCCAACAGCGGATCGTCTTCCCTGCCCATCATCTGTGCCCAATGCTTCCCATAATATCCTGTCAACTCCCTAGGCAAATCTTCCAAAGAAACATCCCTGTACTCGCCGTTTTCGATATCATTCAGCACGTAGCGGAGATACATAAAATTGTTCTGGCTTTTTTCAGCCACCGCCCCCACAAACTCTTCCAGGCTCAAATCATGACTGGCAATCCAATTCTGAATCGACGCGCTATTGCTGGTGCGTTTTGCAATATAAGCCTTCGTATCTTCCAGACTTTCTGCATCGTACTGCATCAAATCAAACACCCGATGATTCATCGGCAAAGGCAAAAATTCCGGCCGCTTGGAAACAATAAAGTAAACGTTATCCGGCAAAACTTCCGGCAAATAGAGAACGTTGCTACCGCTACTTTGCAAACTCAAATCTACTTCATCGAGGGCATCTACCACAAAAATCAACTTTTTCCCGCCCAATGTAGCGCTGACTTCCCCCAACAGTCGCCCTAAAAAATTGCCGTTTGCCGTCGCATTTTCCGGCAGTTGCGGATACTTATCCCTGAGTTTAAAGCCTTGTATTAACTGAATGCAGGCATTTTCGAGAAATATTTTTGCATCAACAATTCCGTCGGATCGCGAGTTAAAATGAGTAACGCAGCGGCCTCTCATCATCAACACGGACTGCGCCATAATTGAACTTTTCCCGACCCCCGGTTCTGCTTCTAAAACAAAATAGCCTTTCGGATTTTTATGCAAGAAACTGGCAATTTCTTCAAATACAAACTTGCGCCCGGTAAAGTCTTTAGTCCGGTCTTCAATAATCGTCTCGGACTTCAAAGAAATCGGCAATCGGGGCGCGGAAGTATCGATAAATGTTTGCAGCAATTCCCGAACTTGCGCCAAATCGTCCCGGATGCCAATTTCTATGGCGGACAATTTCACCATCACTTGACAAATCTGCTGCCCAGTTGCCACGGCCTCCAATTTGTGCAGAATTTCCCCATTTTGCAGCCCCAAATCTTTGAGTTCTGCCAAAGCAATTTGGTGCAGGTTCAACAGCATCGCCGCAAACTTTTCTCCTCCCTTCGCCGCATCCAGTTTCAGCACTTCGCGGTACGCTTTCGGGAAAGTTGCGTACAGTTTGTCCGCCACAAATTCCACAATTTCCGCATCGAAGGATTTGCCCTCGCTGGCCGCGAATTCGTTGACGAAACTTGCCCAATCTGCCGTTGTCAATCCGGTAACTCGATCAAACTCCTCGGCATCCGCAGAAAAAATCTTGGTTAACTGGTCTTCGGAAATATTTAAACCCCTTGACAAGTCGGCTGTATTCGTGTTAATATCCAGCCAGTATTCAGGAGTTTTCTCGGCTAATTGACTGAGTGCTGTTTCTGGATAAGGCAAATTTTTGGTTTCGGCGATCGCAATTAAGCGATCAGACTTCGCAACCTCTCTCAAAATATAGCCGATCGCCTCACCCGCCGCCTTAATCAAATCGTGATTATCGAGAATCCTCGGATTTTTGCTCAACCCTTCCGTCATCCGATTTCCGAGGTCATTAGCCGCGATATTCCCCGCTATACCAGTAGCAATCGCCGCCAAGATCGAAACTCCCCCAACTGCGATCGGGCCGCCGATCATACCCGCTGCTGCTTGAGTTCCCGGATTGGCGATCGCATTTGAAATAACTTGTCCAATAGCCATCACCGCACTGCATCCAATAACCCTAGTTTTAAAATTAGCTAAGTCCATTAGTGGCATAAAATAAATATTCCTCTTTTAAATAGTTGGTAGTAATTATATCTTGCCGGCTGCCGTTTAGTCCGTCGCTGCGAAAATTTCAAGTTGATTTAGAGATGGTAGATCGCGACTAACCCTACGATATAAAGTAAAATATAATTAATTATCTAGAAGTTCTTTTTCTTGCAAAAGTTGGGTAGCCCAAACCCGATCTTCTTCCGAGAGAGACGGTACGGGTTCTTGATTATAGTCGATCCGATAATCATAGCCAGCGCGATCGTAAATACCTGCAAATATTTCTGGTAAATTAACAATAGGTTCTACATCTTCCTCACGCAAGGGAAGCGGAAATATAGGTAGAGAATCGCGGAGATTAAAAGCATAAAGTTCGGCAAACGGACGGCGATTACTGGGACTGACCAAAACCCGATAATCGCTTTGAATAGAATTATTAAGAATGGGCATAGATTCCCATTTTCGTAGTAAATCGATTTCGACTAAATTGGTTAAGCTGCCTAAAATACTCTGGCGTTTTTTGAGATAAGTAATTCTTCCTTCTCCACTACGTTTGTTCACGGGAGAAAGAATTTCAATTGCGGTGACAACTTGTTTCGTTGCCATTTCTCGCACTTCCAGGTAAGTCTGTTTAATCTTTTCAGGAGCCGGCACTTTGACGGTAGTCGGAAGTGTTATAGTTAAAGTAGCAACTGAACCTGTAGGAATATTCGGGTTATTAGATTGACGCTTAATCGCGACATCGGGGATACCTACTAAAAGGGAGTCGTTGTTACTGTCATTTGGCTCGGTAATTTCATAGATGCGTTTGTCGATTGCAACCTCATATTTAGGGCGAATTTGAGGGACTAAGGATGCCGCGATCGCAGAAATTAACCAATGATGAGTTTCCTGCCAGAAATCGGGGTGTTCTAAGTAGGGGTCCATTCCAGGAAAAGGTGAAGGCATAGGACTGTTCTCCGATGTATTGACTTTCAAATCATTTTAGCATTTTTAATTTTGTAGGGTGCGTCGCTACGAGATTTTCGAGTGTCCCTGAAAATTAGGGACACGGCATTGCCGTGTCCCTACAATAGCGACGCACCCTAGGGTATTTACAACAATGTCGCAAATATCAACTACAAAACAGCAGCCACACTTGCCATCAACAACCCTTGAAACAATTTCACCCCATCAGTTTCGCCCAACATCGGATCGGATGCCCGTTCTGGATGCGGCATCATTCCTAACACATTGCCTTGGCGATTGCAAATACCGGCAATATTATTTAACGAGCCGTTGGGATTCCCAGCATCGCTAATTTTGCCCGCCTCTGTGCAGTAGCGAAACAACACTTGATTGTGATCTTCTAGTTCTGCTAAAGTATCGGCATCCGCATAATAGTTGCCTTCACCGTGGGCGATCGGCAAATCGATGATTTCACCCGAAGTATAAGCCGCAGTCCAACGAGTATTACCGCGCTCGACTTTCAAAGAAGCGCGATCGCAAATAAAATTCAATCCCGCATTCCGCACCAGAGCACCGGGCAGCAAACCAGCTTCAGTCAACACCTGAAAACCGTTGCAAATACCCAGTACAAGTTTGCCCTGTTTCGCGTGTTCCGCAGTAGCCCGCATCGCCGGAGAAAAACGGGCGATCGCGCCGCACCGCAAATAATCTCCGTAACTGAAACCGCCGGGAATTACAATGATATCGATATCCGAAATATCGGTATCTTCGTGCCAAATCATCCGCGTCGGTTGGTGAAGTAACCCTTGAGTCACCCATACCACATCGCGATCGCAATTTGAACCCGGAAAAACAATAACTCCAAATTTCATAAGCTGAAGGAAGAGGGAAGAAGGAAGAGGGAAGAAGGAAGAAGGAAGAGGGAAGAGGGAGGAAGGAAGAGGTGTCAACATAAGACTAAAATCTTATGTTTCTCTCGCTTGTATCAAAGTCTCGATCCCCCTAAATCCCCCTTAAGAAGGGGGACTTTGAGTGCTCCGAGTTTTCGTGTTCTTAACGAAGACTTTGAACGCTCTTGTCCTGGCCTTTTTAATAGAGACTTTGAACACTATTGTCCCCCCCTTATTAAGGGGGGTTAGGGGGGATCTCCGGGGCTAAAAACACACCCTAGGGGCGATCGCATTTATGCCGCCGCTGTCTCCACAGCAACAGGAATTTCAGTCAAATCAAAGCGATAATTTTCAATCACTGGATTGGCCAAAAGTTGGTCGCAAACGCGATCGAGTTGTTCGCGGGCCTCCGACTCACCAGCAGCAGTCAGCCTCAATTCAACGTACTTCCCGATTCGCACACGCTCAACATTGTCGTATCCCATGTGTTGCAAACCAGACTGTACGGCTGTGCCGGCCGGATCTAAAACAGAAGGGCGGAGGGTAACATAGATTTGGGCAAGATATTTCTGAGTCACGGGAATGTTGCGGTAGGTGATGTGAAAGTTAGCCCCATTGTATTCTACAACTGAGCTGCGCGCCGATCGCCATTTGGTTCGCCCAAGTAAGATAGCCTAGAAATAGGGACAGATGTGATTCCAGCAGATTCGAGAAAAAAATTATGAGAACCAACCACACCCGCAGTCAGGAGCGTATTTTAAACTTGCTCAAAGTCCTGAATCGATCGCTCTCAGCGCAAGATATCTACTTAGAACTGCGTAACAGCGACCAAAGCATGGGCCTAGCAACAGTTTACCGCTCCCTCGACGGTTTAAAGCGAGAGGGGTTCGTTCACGTCAGAACTCTCGCTAGTGGCGAGTCTCTCTACGGTGCCGCCCACCAAGACCAACATCACCTAACTTGTCTGGAATGCGGCACCTCCATTACGATCGACGAATGCCCCGTCCACCACTTAGAAAGCCAACTACAACAATCTCATTCTTTCAAGATTTATTATCACACTTTGGAGTTTTTCGGATTGTGCGATCGATGTACTTTGGCTCAAGAATCTTAGAGAGGTTATTAGTCATGAGTGATATCAATTCCGGTTGCACGAGCGAAATGATTGTTGACTGTTGACTGTTGAGTGTTGACTGTAGAAGGAGGGGTCGAACCGCGCAGCCGGGTGTTGTTTGTGTAGCGACAGATTTCAACCTGTCGTTTTATTAACTAGCTCAAGGATGCAAAAACTCTAAATGGTCTCCTGGAATCGATCGCAATTTTGCAGCCGAACCTTGCATTTTCAACCGGCCGCGTTCTAACATGATAATCCAATCGGCGCGATCGATCACTCGCGGCCTGTGACTGATAAAAATCGTGGTTTTCCCGTGCCGATACATCAACAATTGTTCTAAAACTTCCGCTTCGCTTGCGGGGTCAAGCCCTGCGGTAGATTCGTCTAAAATCAATACGGGTGGGTTGTTGAGAATGCCGCGGGCGATCGCCAATCTTTGTCTTTGTCCGCCAGAAATATTCGCTCCAAACTCCCCTAAAACAGTTTGATATTTATCCGGCAATTGGCTGATAAATTCATCCGCGCCCGCAATTTTGCAAACTTTAACAATCTGTTCAAAGCTGATATCTGGGCTGCCCAAACGAAAATTTTCTAGAATCGAACGGCTCCAAAAATGCGCTTCTTGAGGAACAAGAACAACCTGCTGTCTGAGACTGTCAAGAGACAAATCCTGCAAGTTGTAACCGCCAATTCTAATATTACCAGATTGCAGCGGGTACAGACCAGCAATTACTTTTGCCAGCGTACTTTTTCCGCAGCCAGAATAGCCGATTAAAGCAATTGCTTGACCGCCGGGAAACGTCACCGAAAAATTTTCCAGCAAGTCAAGTCGGCCGGGGTAGTGAAAACTAACACCCTTGCAAACAATACCGTCGCGGTCCTGAATAGTTACAAAAGGTTTATTACTATCATTTTTTGTTTCCGGTTCAGCATCGATAACTTCCGAAAGCCGTTGAGTTGCTGTCTGGACGCGAGTTATTTCATCCGAAAATCCGACTAAGGAAGTCACCCAAGTAGTAACGTTTTGATTCATACTAATAAACGCTAGCAACTGACCGATACTCAATACCTTGTCAATCACCAAACCGCTGCCCAACCACAGCAGGCTAATGCTGCCCGCCGAGGCAATAAACCCGGAAAATATATTGTTGAGTATGCCAATTTGTGTAGTGCGGAAAGTGATATTTGCTAACCGGCCGAAGCGGCTTTGAAATTCTTCCCAAAGTTGCTGACCGCTGCTAGTAGTTTTGACGGTCAGCGCGCCTTTAAAAGTTTCTACTAAAACGCCTTGAGTTTCGGCTTCCAACACAAATAAACTGCGCGTTTTTTGCTGCAATACGGGCAGAAATACCACTGTAGATGCAGTCATTAACAGAGCAATCACTGTAGCTGCTAGCGTCAGTTCTTTGCTGTAAAACAGCATAAAAATAAAAGAAACTACAGCGATAAAAAATTGACTAGGCAAGCTGATAGCGACTTGAGAAACTAATTTATTTATTTCTTGGATATCTTGTAATCTACTGACGATTTCGCCGCTGCGTCTGGTTTCGTAAAAACTCAAAGGCAATCGCAGAAATTTGCGCGCGAACTCCATCACCAATCCTAACTCTAAACGCTGGGAAAACTGAGCAATTAAGTTCGACTGTACTAACCCTAAACTGCTGCTAAAAAGGTTCATAACTATAACTGCGATCGCCACGCTTGCCAGGAGTTGTCTGTCGCCCCGCACCAGAATGTCGTCGGTGAGCAGTTGAACGAGAAAAGGCGAAGAAATTGACAGCAAACCCAACACCATATTCAGCAAAAATGCTTCCATTAAAATCGGGCGATAAATCCCAATCCGGCGCATCCATTTTTGTAAAGAATTGGCGGGCGGTTGACCCTCTGCTGCCGCAAAAAACCGCTCCGCATCGGGTTCTACTAGCAAGCACAGCCAATCTGTCCAAGCTGCTGCTAATTCTGCTTTAGAAACATAGCGCATACCGACAGCCGGATCGCCGATCGCATATTGGTTGCCCTGTTTACCGTACAAAACAACCCAGTGATAGCCGCTCCAGTGAATAATCATCGGTAGAGGGGCATCATCGAGCTTGTCTAAAATTGCAGCGGCTGCTCGCACCGATCGAGCATTAAAGCCGATCGCCTCAGCTCCTTGTTTCAAGCCCAGTAAACTCGTCCCTTGTTGCCCAGTGCCGACAAATTCTCGCAAGCGGCTAATTGTAAAATTCTGTCCATAAAATTTAGCGATCGAAGCCAGACAAGCTGCACCGCAATCTTCTTCGCTCTGCTGGAGAACAACCTGATATTTCATCAACCTGTTTACTTGTCCGAAGAAAGGCATTTCTCGGATAAAAGGAATGTTCTTTAACATTTGGCAAAATGAATAATGAGTAGAGCCTAATGAACATTACTCTTCACCGAGTACCCAATCAGAACAAAGCACCCATAAGTTTATGGGTGCTTTATTAATTAACATCAATAGATCGAGCTGAATTGACAGCACTAAACCTTAATAGTAGCGGTACACTACTCTGAAGGAGCCGTCGCAATTCCGGCGGTACACGACGTGACGCGTCGGACGGTAACAGTTTCGACGGGAATAGTGACCGCCGTTGACGCTAGCTGATTCTTCAGGGGTGAGTTCAGCAAACAGTGAATCGTCCTTTGTTCCTTGCATGATTTGACTCCGTTTAACTTAATAAAATTGAAGGGAAACTAGAAATCTTATCGAATTTCTAGAGCCTCGTGTAAATACTGACTAATACTTCTTGTAGTGCTGTGCGACCTCCGGAATATTACGGAGAAATTTTCAAAATTTACTAGATCGCACAATTTGACTCACCTATCTAAACCACTAGGGTTGGGTAAGGGCGATCGCGGCTCGGATCGTACAGATAAAGCTGGCTAGGTTGCGGCAGGAAAAACAGCATATTGACGCCATAGCTGCTGCTGTTATCGGTCTCGCTGTTGCTGTTAGCGCCGCTGATACCCATGCTAATGCTGCCACCACGGACAGTAGCAGATTCTCCATCGGTTAGTTCCATGAAGAGTGAATGTTGTTGATTTTCTGACATAAAGAACTCCTATTAATACCTATGTACTTACTTACTACCTACGCATACAGGAAAAACCCGGTAACAGCGCCAAAAGTCATTGCAAAAACCCCATATTTTCCTGACAGTGGCCCGTTGGCTTCACTCCTCTTGATATTTGGCGAACTTTGTGGGTGGGAAGGGCAAAGCTGTGCGGATTTTTACCTTTACCCTGTGAATTTTGATTTAGACTTCTAAACCTATACTTGGTTTCCGGAAAGCTGATCATAAAAGTGACAAAACAAATCAGCGATCAATCTCTCCCTCCCCCCCAACTCAAAACTCAAAACTCCAAACTATTCCCCTCTCTCCCTTGCCGCCATGTCTCTCACTCCCGAAGCCACACCCGCTGAAACCTTTGATAACGACCAGTTTTTGCCCCCTGTCAGCCGCTGGACGACTTTGGGTGGCATTTTGATGGTGGCCACCTTTGGCGGGGCGATCGCCCTCGCTAGCGTCACCAAATACAGCGCTACAGTCAAAGCAGATGCGATCGTCCGTCCAGCCGGAGAAGTGCGCGTCGTGCAAGCAGCAACCGAAGGAACAGTCGAAAGCATTGCTGTCAGCGAGAATCAGACAGTCAAAGAAGGAGATGCGATCGCAGTTATAGACGCTTCGCGTTTGGGCGCTCAAAAAAAACAGTTACAAGAAATAATTAATCAGTCTCAACCAGCAGCACAGCAAATCAACCAGCAACTGCGCGACTTAGAAAATCAAATTTTGGCCAGCGCCCAATTTAAAAGCATCCAAAGTGAAAGTTCCGCCCAACAGGAATTAATCGAATCCGCTTTAGTAAAATTCGCCACATTGCTGCCAGATGTCGCCGAGAGACTGGGCAGAAGTCGGCGGGTTTTGCTCGTCAAGCGATCGTCAATTCAACAACAATTGATTCAAGCTAAAAAAGAACTAAATCAAATTGACTTAAAACTCGAAAATAGCGTGATCCGCGCGCCCGCTGATGGTACAATTCTCAGACTGGAAGTACGAAATACTGGTCAAACCGTACAAGCCGGCAGCGCGATCGCTCAAATCGTCCCCAGCGACGTACCCTTGGTAGTCAAAGCCAAGGTGACATCCCAAGACATCGCCCGCATCCAAATCGGTCAACCCGTACAGATCAGGATTTCGGCTTTGCCTTTCCCCGATTACGGCACATTGAAAGGTACTGTCAGCGAAATCGCCCCAGATGCGATCGCCACTCAAAATCCCACTAATAATTTAGGTACAGCTTATTACGAAGTGGCAATTAAGCCCGAACAAACTTATTTAACCAAACTCGAATCCGCCAACGGTCAATTCTTCGGAAAATCCTCGGCTAATGTCCCCCGCAAGTATTCGATTCAATCGGGAATGGAAGGTAGAGGCGATATTATTACCGGGGAAGAAACTGTTCTGACATTTATTTTGCGGAAAGCAAGGTTGCTGACAGATTGGTAATTAGTCAGTTGTCAGTTGTCAGGTGTTAGTTGTCAACAGTCAGCAGTCAGCAGTCAGCAGTCAACAGTCAACCGCCAGAAAATTAGAGGCTCTGAAATTGAAATAACGTGTCAATATAGAAATGTGAGTTCAATTCTATTCTTTCCTCATGGGCAAACAGCGCATTCTTTCAGGAGTTCAGCCAACAGGCAATCTTCACCTCGGCAATTATCTCGGTGCCATTCGCAACTGGGTAGAAAATCAAAGTCAGTACGAAAATTACTTCTGCGTAGTCGATTTGCACGCAATTACCGCACCGCACAATCCAGCAACTCTAGCCTCCGACACTTACACGATCGCCGCACTCTATTTAGCCTGCGGCATCGATTTAGAATATTCTACTATTTTCGTGCAATCCCACGTCTCGGCGCACACAGAACTAGCATGGCTGCTCAACTGTATTACGCCGATTAACTGGCTCGAAGATATGATTCAGTTTAAAGAAAAAGCAGTTAAACAAGGTGAAAATGTCAACGCAGGTTTGCTAAATTATCCCGTGTTAATGGCAGCAGACATTTTGCTTTACGATGCCGACAAAGTGCCAGTGGGAGAAGACCAAAAACAGCATTTGGAACTCACCCGCGATATTGTCATCAGATTAAATCACCAATTCGGCACACCCGAAAAGCCCGTATTGAAACTTCCCGAACCGTTAATTCGGACTGACGGTGCGAGGGTGATGAGTTTGACAGATGGCACGCGCAAAATGTCGAAATCTGACCCTTCCGAACAAAGTCGAATTAATTTATTAGATTCGCCCGATACGATCGCAAAAAAAATTAAGCGCTGTAAAACCGATGCCGTGCGGGGTTTGACGTTTGACGACCCCGATCGCCCCGAAGCTAGAAATTTGCTGACACTTTATCTCCTGCTTTCCGGCAAATCTAAGGAAGAAGTAGCAACAGAGTGTGAAAACATGGGTTGGGGAGATTTTAAACCCTTGCTGACAGAGACGACAATTAATGCCCTCAAACCAATTCAGGATAAATACAAGGAAATAATGGACGATCCGGGATATTTAGAGTCTGTACTACGTCGCGGAAGAGAACAAGCAGAAGCTATTGCTAATCAAACTCTAACTAAGGTTAAGACAGCTTTCGGTTATTCTTTACCTGTTTAGTTGTTAGTTGTTAGTTGTTAGTTGTTATTGGTTAAGAATGACAACTGCCAACTGCCCACTAACAACTGCCAACTGCCAACTGTCAACTGCCAACTGCCAAATAACAAATAGCCAATAACAGAAAAATAATCATGAATCGTTTTCGCACAGCCTGCACCACCCCCGGAGAATTTATAATTACCGCCGAAGTTGCCCCGCCAAAAGGTGGCGACATAACTCACACAATTCAAATGGCTGAACGCCTCAAAAACAGAGTTCACGCAATTAATGTCACAGACGGGAGTCGCGCAGTTTTGCGAATGTGCCCGCTAGCAGTTTCGGCGATTTTAGTGCAGCACGGAATTGAGCCAATTTGTCAAGTTGCTTGTCGCGATCGCAATCAAATTGGCCTGCAAGCGGATCTCATGGGAGCCCACGCTTTAGGGATTCGCAATGTATTAGCACTTACAGGCGATCCCGTCAAAGCGGGCGACCATCCTAAAGCAAAAAGTGTATTCGACTTTGAATCAGTACGACTGTTACAAGTCATTCAAAAAATGAATGGCGGCAAAGACTGGAATGACAAACCTTTAACAGACGGAGTTACCGATTTATTTGTCGGTGCTGCCGTCGATCCGCAATGCCCCAGTTGGTCTGGTTTGCAAAGTCGATTTGAGAAAAAAGTAGAGGCTGGAGCACAGTTTTTTCAGAGTCAATTAATTACAGATTTTGAAGTTTTGGATAAGTTTATGCACCACGTTGCAGCGGGCTGCAACAAGCCAGTTTTAGCAGGAATATTTTTGTTTAAATCCGCTAAAAATGCTGAATTTATTAAAAAATACGTGCCGGGAGTTAACATCCCACAAGAGACTATCGATCGTTTAGCAAAAGCTCCCGAACCTTTGCAGGAAGGCATAAAAATTGCTGCCGAACAAGTCAAGCTAGCGCGACAGATTTGTCAAGGAGTTCACATGATGGCCGTCAAACGAGAAGATTTAATTCCTGAAATTTTGGATTTGGCAGGAATCGAGCCACTGAGCTAAAATTAAACCGTAGGGGCGGGTTTTATCAACTATTAATGCCTAACATTAACGATCTCATAAACCTGCCCACCCCCGCGCTAGCATTTTGAACATCAAACTGTAGGGGCAGGTTTAACCAACCATCAATGTATAAAACTAATGATCTCGTAAACCCCCCCTCCTCCGCTGTAGATAATCCAATAACTTCTGAGTTTGATTAATAAACTACTTTGAAAAATGCACGATCGACTAAACGTTTATTAAATAGGAGCAACTGGCAATGACTGACTCAGAAATTATTAATTCTGATACCATCAAAACACTAGAAACTAGCATATCCGAAGTTACAGTTTACACCGATCGCGCTTTGGTGACGCGCCGCGGTACGGTATCTCTGACGGGAAACGAGCGAGAATTGGCGATCGCCTCTGTACCCGCAACCCTCGAAACAGAGTCAGTCAGGGCCACGGGTGCGGGTACAGTTGCTGTGCGACTTTTGGGAGTGCGAACCGAAACAGTGTTTAGCAGCGAACCAGTGGGCGATTGCACTGCCGAATTAACCCAACAAATTCAGGAGTTACAAACCCAAAGACGGGGAATTAACGACAAAATAACCGCCCGAAAAATTCAGCTCAAATTTGTGGAAGGTTTGAGCGAAAAAAGCGTCGGTTTCTTTTCCAGCAGCATCGCCAAACAGCAGGTAGGTTTAAACGAAACTGGTGAATTGCTCAACTTTTTAGGAACTAATTACCTAAAATATGTAAGTGCGATCGCCCAGCACGAAAAACAGCAGCGCGAATTAGACAAGCAAATAGAAGCTTTGCTGCTGCAGTTGCGACAAGTACAAACTCCCCATTCTCAGCAAAGTTTTAACATCATTGTTGCCATAGAACCCAGTGGTATCGGCAATTTTGAACTAGAAGTTTCCTATGTAGTCATGGGAGCCCGCTGGACTCCACTTTACGACTTGCGAGTCAACACTACCAACAACCAAATTAATCTCAATTACTTAGCCGAAGTCAATCAAAATACAGGCGAAGATTGGGCTGGAGTAGCGCTGACTTTATCCACAGCAAAACCGGGAATGGGAACTTTGCCACCAAAACTCGAACCCTGGTTTATCGATACTGTTTACCCCAGATATGCTCAAGCCCGAGAACTTATGATGACACGCAGCCGACAGCCTGCGGAAGCAGAAATAGCACTAGATTATACAAACTTAGAGTTTCAAGACAATGGGCCACCTGCTGGTGCCGCACCCCAACTCATAGCAGCTCAAACCGCGACCACACAAGTATCGAAAGAAGGAGGCACTGTCTCATTTCAAGTAGGGGGAAATACCAAGATTCCCAGCGACGGTACACCGCACAAAGTCACTATTTTCAGCGAAAATTACCCGTTTAAACCTGAATATATTGCCGTTCCACGTTTAGTCAGTTTTGCCTATTTGCAAGCAGTTGTTGTGAATCCGATAACAGGTGCAACCCTGCTGCCCGGTAAAGCAAATATTTTTCGCAACAACACTTTTGTCGGCAGTGTGCAGTTAGAAAATGTTTCCCCGGGGCAAGAATATAAACTGAATTTAGGAATAGATGAAGGGCTAAAAATAGAGCGGGAATTAGTAGAAAGACAAGTAGATAAAAAACTGATCGGTCAGCAGAGGCGCACGAGTTACGCTTATCGCTTAAATGTAACAAACTTGTATCAGGTGCAGGTACACCTGACACTAAAAGAGCAATTGCCAGTCAGCCGTAATGAACAAATTAAAGTGCGATCGACTCTCACTAATCCGAAGATAGTAGCAGGTGAAATGGGACTGCTAGAATGGATAATGTCTCTGCCGCCGCAAGCAAAGCAAGAGTTATATTACCAGTTTGTTGTCGAACATCCTCCCGACTTAACAGTCACGGGTTTAGATATTTAGGGCTTGCCGAAAAAGCCTAAAACCTCGACAGAGAAAGACTTTGAATGGTTTGAACGCTCCGCGTGTGCAAGCT
>NZ_JAUBSB010000079.1:0-21149 GCF_036702135.1 Microcoleus sp. LAD1_D3
ACCCGATGTTTGGCCCGGAAATTTAGTGTCCCCACTGTCGCCAAACAATTCCGGCTCTAACGCTAACGGATACCTATTTGTGTCCGCGTCACGGGGCATTTGAGGCAGATCCAAAAACGGGGGAACTGGTTCACCTTCAGTCTGGGCGGCACTGGCGCCGCTGGGAGAATGAATGGTATCGCCAGCACACCCACCCGGACGGGATTCGGTTTGAAATTCACGAAGCGCTCGATCGACTTTATACTCAAGGCTACCGAGCAACTCGCGTGATCGTTGCTCAACGCTATCGGGACTTAATCAGCGCTTATTTGGAACGCAGCACGCCTTGGCGCGGCCAAGCGGAATCGCCCCGGCCGAGACTGTACGGTTTGCCTGTGGATTTTAGCCCCGAGCCCCAAGAAGACCCTTGCTGGGAAGTGATTAATTTTGATTTGGAAAAAGAGCCGGGAGTTCCGATTAGATATCCTTATTTTCGGTTGTTTGAATAAGTGAATAAGTGAAGGAAGAGGGAAGAACGAAGAGGGAAGAAGGAAGAAGGAAGAGGGAAGAAGGAAGAAGGAAGAAAAAACAAGGCTCTATTACTTTCGGGCAACAGATGCGATCGTTTTTAATTCCGACTTCCGAGTTTACCCTCTCAAATATAAAATCTAAAATCGCAATTCCTACTTCCCAGTCTAAAATCTAAAATCTAAAATCTAAAATATAAAATCGAATGCACCACGCCTCGATTCGCACTGCTAACATACACCGAGCGATCGCCTTTTACGAACAGTTGGGATTTACTGTGAGCGATCGCTTTACCACAGGTTACACCCTAGCCTGTTGGATGGAAGGTCTCAACGGACGCATTGAACTAATTCAAATCCCGGAACCAAAACCCGCACCGGATGCTTTCGGAGACGAGCATTATGTTGGATATTATCATTTATCTTTTGATTTAACTGAGGCGACAACTGACTTGCCTAGTTGGTTGGAGTCTATGAAAGAACGTTTTGAGGAAGCAGTTAAAGAGCAACCCAATCAGTTTCAACCTTTGAAAGTTTTATTAGAACCGACTCAACAGGCGATCGGGCAAAATATTTACGAAGTAGCTTTTATTGCCGATACAGACGGTTTGCCCTTAGAGTTTATCCGGCGGCTTAATTAGTTAATTACTAACGACTATGGATAATCATTGTCTCTCTCAATCGGAAACTGAGAAGAGTTATTACTCTTAATCCCTCATAACGTTCCCTACCAACTTAACAATATTTTTATAAAATCTACTAAATTTTTAACTCAAAATATAGTAGATTTTATTTGTGACCCAATAATCTGAATATCTATTCATACGAGTATGTGTTAGAATAAACCTAGGAAAAACCTTGCAAAAAGCCAAAGCGAGCGATTCCGGCTGCTGTAGTTGCAGTCACGACGACAATCCCACCCATGAAAATCATAACCACGACGACGACCACGGCCACGGCCACGGCTACGGAGATTTTAACCTGAATCAATTCTTGATTCCTGTGATATTGGTTGTTGTACTATTTGTTGGCGGTTCAATTTTTGAATAAAAACTGCACAACACGCCCTATTCTATAGGTGAATATCTGGTTTTCATCCCAGCCTATCTTTTAAGCGGATGGAATGTTTTAACCACTGCGGGTCGCAACATTCTGCGAGGCAGAGTGTTTGATGAAAATTTCTTAATGACTCTAGCAACACTCGGCGCTGTCACTATTCACAAACTCCCTGAAGCAGTCGGGGTGATGTTGTTTTGCAAAATCGGAGAACTTTTTCAAGAATTTGCCGTAGGGCGATTCAGCTATTCTGATATTGTCTGCGACCAGCTTTCATTTTTCCGGCTATCAAGAAGTAGCAGAAATTCAAGATGCTTAAAAACTGCTTTCTCCCTTGCTGGGTGTGGGTTATGCTAGTGCAATTTTTGCCTTTGCTTTAGTGACTTCGGGGCAGAACTCAACCTGGACTGCAACTCTATCAGGACAGATTGTGATGGAAGGGTTTCTAAATTTTCGACTGCAACCTTGGTTGCGGCGCTTGCTGAATCAACTGATTGCAATTGTGTCGGCTTTGATCGTAATTATCTTGTTTGGGGAAGGCAGTACAACTAATTTACTGGTTTTCAGTCAAGTGATTCTCACTTTGCAATTACCCTTTGCAGTAATTGCCTTGCTAATGTTTACCTCAAACCGCAACTTAATGGGAGAGTTTGTGAATCCATTTTGGCTGAAAACCTTAGCTTGGTTAGTGGCTAGTATTATAGTAGAATTAAAGAGTTGGCTGTTATGACCAACCATTTTTTAGTAATTGGCAAGTTGGGCAAATAATACCAAATTTGGCTTAAATATCCCTCTTATTCTTAGTCCGCGCAGGCGGATTTTGTTTGTATAGTAGCGGTTGAAACCGCTTTATGATTAAGCTTTGTGTATTATAATAATATACAGTTTATTATGGATTCGTCATGTTATAGTAAAATGGAGGGCAGTTTTATTCTCACAAAAATCGCGATTTTGTAGTGCCCCCGTGCCTACCCCCCCACAGACTATTTCACACTATTTCACAGGCGTTTCAGACATGGGGGCAACCACGGGGGGATTGCCCCTACCGAGAATGAAACCGCCCTGTAGTAAAATGTTGAATTAATTAAAACTAATCTCTTTATGTCTTTGAACTGGAACGTTACCTTAGTTGAAGTCCCTGATGATAGAAAAATTTCTATTTTGAAAGCTGTTCGTAGTTTAACAGGTTTAGGGCTGAAAGAATCAAAAGATTTGATAGAATCGGCACCCGTATCTATTGTAAAAACAAGTATAGAAGAGGAAGCAAAAAAGTTTGAACTCGAATTGGAAAGGGCAGGAGCTATAGTTAGTGTTGTAGAGATGGCTACCGAAGAAACGGCAGAAACCTTATCAGAAAATTTCAAAGCTGGCGAAAATCTAACTTTTTTAGAGGCTATGCAGCAAATCAAGGAGCGGGTATCACTTCTCCGAAAAGAAGAGACCACTGCACAAGAAGCCCTAGCAACAGCTAGTCAAACATTGTCAGAAGTTCAACAGCAATTTAAACAACTATCACCCGAACTTGAAAAGGTGGGGTTAGTTGCATTTAATGAGGGAAAATTGCCGGGATCAAACGAGCAAAAAATAGTAGGATTATTGAAAAATATTGCTGAAACTAAAATAAAACTGGCACAGGAGGAAGATGCACGATTAACACGTCACGAGGAGTCAAAAAAAGGATTGTGGAGCAAGATAAAAAGCTCTGTAGGAAATATCTTTGACATGAGAGAGACATACAGAGGACAGCTTACTGAGAATTATGTAAATCTAGCTAAGCTCATAATCACCTCTGATGAGGAAAGTGAGACATTAAATCAACTTTGTGAAAAAGATTTAATTAACAAAGTGAGAGAGCTATCTCAGATACAGTCTTCTGCTGAAAACGTCAGTCAAAAAGCTAATGCGGAAAAAATAAAAGTGAATTTGGAGATAGGTTTTATAACGCAAACAGCTCAAAGAAATCTCCATTTGTGCGCTAGCTTAAACGAATTAGAGACGAGCTTAGACGGTTTGGATCCTAAGCTTAGGGAAACTATCAAAAAGGATGCAGAAAAAGTTATAGCCAAGGACAAACAAGCCGTATTAGAGAAAGATTATCCCCATGCTAAAAATACCCTTGGTGGAGAGGTTGCCTTAATTGATGATTATGTAGTTATTAGCCACGGTGCTGTTTTCAAAGTCTTGAATTTTTTCGACCAAGATGCTAATTTGGTAAAAATTCCAGTGGAAAGTATAACAGTTATAAACTTTAAAGAGAGTGGCATTTTGGATGGTACTCTCGAATTTGTTTACCTTGGATACTTCCCAAAACCTAATGAAAAAAAGCATAATCAAGAAAATGTAATCACATTCAGAGGCAAAGAATGTAATGAAAAATTCAAAGTTTTTAAAGAAATTGTAGAAAAACGAATGAGAGAAGTAAAGCAAAAACCAGCTAGCTCAGCCTCTCCATCTGCTGCTGATGAATTAGCTAAATTTGCCAACCTACATAAGGAAGGCGTTATTAGTGACGAAGAATTTACGGCTCTAAAGCGTAAACTAATAGGGCTGTAAACCCAATATATTCAAACTACAAAAACAAAACCCGCATCGGCGGGTTTCATCTTCATGCTTATTGTTAACTACTGACGGTTTCAACTACTTCTTAGGAACAAGAACCTCATTAGCAGCAACGGGACGGGTCGAGGAAGCGGTAGTTTTCAAAAGTGCGATCGCCTGCGCGTAGCAAGGATCGTCCTTAGTTGCAACTAACGTCGGTTTGTTAGCTAATTTCAGCTTTTGTTCGTCGGTGATTTCCACCTTAACATCGGGAGTAACCCCCTTCTGGCTGATATCCGTACCGTTGGGAGTATAGTAGTGAGCGATCGTCACCGCCAATCCCGAACCATCAGCCAAAGAATGCACCGACTGCACCAAAGCTTTGCCAAAAGTTTGGCCGCCCATCACAGTTGCGCGCTTATTATCCTTCAGAGCACCGGCTAAAATCTCGCTGGCGCTGGCTGAGTTATCGTCCACTAGCACCACCAAAGGCTTATCAGTGATTGCAGTGCGGTTTGCGCGCATTTCCTGAGAATCGCCCGTGCGATCGACTGTGCGGACGATCGCCCCTGTATCCATCCACATCCGAGCGATATCAATACTCACTCGCAGCAACCCGCCGGGATTGCCCCGCAAATCCAAAACAAAAGCATCAGCTTTCTGATCCGAGAGCTTTTTAATCGCTGCCTGCATTTGTTCGCCCGCGTGGGAGCTAAACTCTTGCAAACGGATGTAACCCACATTCTGACCGCCTTCATTCTTGAGGCTGTAGCGAACCGCTGCTACCTCAATTCTCGCCCTAGTCAGAGTGATATCAAATTCGCTTTTGCCCTCACGAGCAATCCGCAGCGTGACTTTCGTGCCTTCGTCGCCCCGAATTATCTGAGCCGCATCCGAGACAGTCATGCCTTTGGTAGTTTTGCCGTCAATCACCAAAATCGTATCGCCCGCTTGAATCCCTGCCTTCAGGGCCGGGGAATTTTCCATCGGCTCGACTACGGTAATCGCTTTCGTTTTCTCGTCTTCTTCCAGCCTCATCCCCACCCCTGTCAGTTCCCCGGAGGTTTGATTCGTCAGCGCTTCGTACTGCTTCGGGTCCATGAAGCGGGTGTAGGGGTCGTTTAATTTCTCTAGGGCTTTGCGGAGGGCGGTGTAGGCAGCTTCGCGAGAGGTATAATTTTTGCTCAGCAGTTCTTGGCGGGTTACTTGCCAGTCAGTCTTGTTAAAGCTGCCATCAACATAGTCTCGGTTCACAATTTGCCAAGCTTCATCTAAGACAGCTTTGGGGCTATCTTGAAGCTCGGCGCGGACTGATTGGCTCAGGCCGGGAACGAGTAAAGATATCGAAGCGGTTGTTGCCATCGCCCCACTGAACAGGGCTGCCTGTAATTTAGAAAAGCGTCTGCGGGCTTGATTCATTGAATTTGGCTCAATTCGATTTTAGATTTTTGATTTGAGATTTTATATTGCTAAAAAATCTCACACTACTACTTAAACTATTGTGTGGAGGCTCCACCATCCCTTTGGACAGTTTAACGAGATTCATAGTCGATCGCCAACCAATTATTACTCTCTTTCAATAAACTTAATTTAAAACTTGGATTTATAAAGTGCCGTGGAAGCTAAAATCGAACAATTTTCGCGTAAGTGGTTGAGCCTGCTCGTTAATGGAGCTATCGGTCTAGCAGCGCTGGCGGGGGTCGTCGCCATGCAGTCTAGCCGGGAGTTGGGCGGAATGTCCCCAGTTGGCGTTCAGGGCCAAAAGCCGCTCTCTGCAATGTCTGCTGCCAGTTTCAAGCAAGCCGCACAGCAAGAAGCGCAGCAAGAAGCCCTGCGGCTAAAAATGCTCAAAACTATCCCTAGTTTTGGATTTGACAATTTAATTGCAGATTGGACATTTCTCAAATTTTTGCAGTATTTTGGCGACGACGAAGCCCGAAATGTGACGGGCTACAATCTGAGCCAAGATTATTTTGACATAGTTACGCAGCGCGACCCGCGGTGGGCTGACATCTACCTGTTTCTTTCCACAGCGATTTCTTTTTATCAGGGAAAGCCTGAAACTGCTGTTAGCTTTATAGAGCGTGGTACTAGGGCCCTTGCCGTTTCGCCGCAACTTCATTCCCAATCCTGGATAGTGTGGCGAACTAAAGGTCTTGATGAGTTGCTGCTGTTGGGGGATATTCCAGACTCAATTCGCTCCCACGAAATGGCCGCTGATTGGGTGGAAGGAAGCCCAGAAGGGTCGAAATTGGCGCCGGTGTTTCGAGCAACTGCTGAGTATTTGCGCCGAGATCCCGATAGCGTGCCGGTGCTGTTTAATGCTTGGAGCACAGTTTATGCTCAAACAACTGATAAGTTGGTGCGTCAAAGGGCCAAACAAGCTCTTGTCAAGTTGGGAGCTCAGGTGCAAAAAGATAAGGATGGAAACGAGAGTTTTATTTTGCCACCTCGAAAGTAAGCAGAAGGAAGAAGGAAGTTCGGCAACGGATTGTGTAACGGATGTAACGGATGTAACGGATGTAACGGATATCAGGAAGAAGGAAGAAGGAAGAAGGGAAATGCAGCCGCAGTAATAGTTTCAGCTATCAAGAATGTCCTAAATGTTAAGACGGTTGACTGTAATTCCCCAATCTAAAATCTAAAATCTAAAATCAGCTTGAGTTAGTTCGCGCCATTCACCGGGTTTGAGGCCTTCGAGACGCAAAGGCCCGATCGCACATCTGACCAGCCGCAGCGTCGGAAACCCTACTGCTGCGGTCATCCGGCGCACTTGGCGGTTGCGGCCTTCTGTCAGAGTCATTTCCAGCCAAGCTGTCGGCACATTTTTGCGAAATCTAATCGGCGGTTCCCGGGGCGGCAAAGCGGGTTCTTCTAACAATAATTGCACTTTTGCCGATCGAGTCCGATAATCTTGAATTGTGACACCTGTCTGCAAAGCGGAGATCGCACTTGCATCGGGAATTCGTTCAACTTGCACCCAGTAAGTGCGGGGATGAGCGAATTTCGGGTCACTGAGGCGGTGCTGCATTTGTCCATCATCGGTTAGCAGCAACAAACCTTCACTATCGCGATCGAGCCTTCCTACTGCATAAATGTTAGGAATAGGAATATAGTCTTTGAGAGTGCTGCGTTTAGTCTCGCTGGAGTTGTCAGTAAATTGAGTTAAAACATCGTAGGGTTTATAAAATAGAATGTAACGATAAGCCATGACAATTAAACAATAAAAATGTACCAACAGTGCAACCAGAAACGATATAACTCCAAAAAAAAACACCTTCTATCTCTCTTCTCTCCTCTGCGCCCTCTGCGCCCTCTGCGGTTCATAAAAAAATAAATCTTATTAACCAACGATTCAAACCTGCTATAAAATATTGAGCCTTTAAAACCCTCACAAATCTCAACTACCCAATTTTACCATGCCCGAAGCCACACACCGCGTTTGCATCGTCTTAGGAACTCGCCCGGAAGCGATTAAACTAGCCCCAGTAATTCAACTGTTCAAAAGTTCGCCAACCTTTGACACCCAAGTAATTTTAACCGGTCAGCACCGAGAAATGGTCGAACAAGTAATGCGAATGTTCGATCTAAAAGCCGATCGGGATTTAGCAATTATGCAGCACCAGCAAACCTTGACAGATATTACATCCCGGAGTTTGCAGGGTTTGGAAGCCTTGTTTAAAGAATTGCAGCCCCACATCGTCTTAGTTCAGGGCGATACAACGACAGCATTTGCCGCTGCTTTGGCTGCATTTTACCAAAAAATACCCGTAGGTCACGTAGAAGCCGGATTGCGGACAGACGACGTGTTCAATCCTTACCCCGAAGAGGCTAACCGACGGTTGATATCTCAGCTCACACGGCTGCATTTTGCCCCTACAGCACTGGCCCAAGACAATTTAGGGCGATCGGGGGTTTGGGGAGAAATTCACCGTACAGGCAACACAGTAATCGATGCTTTGCTTGCCGTAGCCAAACGCGAACCAGAATGCAACATTCCCCAATTAGATTGGAGCAAATATCGCACTATCTTAGCAACAGTTCACCGCCGCGAAAATTGGGGCGAACCCTTACAAGGAATTGCTCACGCATTTCTCCAAATCTTAGATAAATTTCCCGACACAGCTTTACTGCTACCCCTGCACCGAAATCCAACTGTTAGAGAACCTTTGCAAGCTCTTTTGGGCGACCATCCCAGAGTATTTTTAACTGAACCTTTAGATTACGCAGAATTAGTAGGAGCAATTCAAAGATGTCATTTAATTTTAACAGATTCCGGTGGCTTGCAAGAGGAAGCACCTAGTTTGGGCAAGCCAGTTTTAGTATTGCGAGAAACCACAGAAAGGCCAGAGGCGATTTCCGCAGGAACTGCTAAACTTGTAGGTACGAATTCTGATACAATTTTCACAGCAGCGGCAGAATTGCTGAGCAATTCAGATGCTTACAACGCAATGGCAATGGCAATTAATCCCTTTGGGGACGGTTTGGCAGCCTCACGGATTTTGAAAATTGTTAAAAAGTATTTTAGTTAGCTACCCGTCGCGAGTTGGGCGGTTGAAACCGCAACTACACAAACAAAGTCCGCCTGCGCGGACTCTAAAAGAAAGTGCGTAATTCCTGTTAAAAAAAACTCGGTTTATGCCTCCATTCCCGAATTACCAATCCCCACCGCCACCCCCACTACTGCTGTAGTCGCTACTGCTGCTACTGCTGTAGTCGCTACTGCTGCTATAATCGCTACTGCTGCTACTGCTGCTGTAATCGCCACTGCTGCTACTGCTACTGCTACTGCTGTAGTCGCTACTGCTACTGCTGCTGCTGTAATCGCCACCCGCACCGCCACCGCTGGAGTTGCCACCGCCAAAGCTACCTCCGCAGTCGCTACTGCTGTAATCGCCACCCGCACCGACAGCGCTGTAGTCGCTGCTACTGTTAATGCTGTAGTCGCTGCTACTGTTAATGCTGGAGTAGCCACCGCAATCATCGCTACTGCTACTGCTACTGTAATTGGGAGTGTTACTACTGTAATTGGGAGTGTTACTGCTGTAATTGGGAGTGTTACTGCTGTAATTGTGATTGTTACTACTGTAATTGCGCGGATAACGGCGGTGGCGGGAACGAGATTTCCGAGAAAATAAGCTGCGAAATATCTTAAAGATAATGAAACCAGGTATTAATGCGATGAATAACCCCAAAAGTAACCCATTGATTGAATTCGATGAATCTTCACCTGGTGATGTACTATTACTAATAACTGGCGATGGACTAGCTATTGGTGAGGGTTTCACCCCTTGAGATGGTACGATTGGAGCCAAAGGCAGCGTGGTTTGAGATTGAGCATTTACCATCGGAGTTTGTAAAACATTTACTAACGCCTTTGTCCCGGCTAATGTGCCCCCGTCAAAGTCCTGCTGTTTAAATCTGGGCGTAATTTCCGTTTTAATAATTCCCACTACCTGTGCATCCGGCAAAATGCTTTGAATGCCAGAACCTGTTTCAATTTGAACGCGGCGTTCCCCCGACGAAATCAACAATAAAACTCCGTTATTTTTACCTTTTTTGCCAATTCCCCAAAAGTTAAATAATTCTGTAGCAAATGCTTTTGGTGTCGCCGATGGCTGAGTATCAGGCACTGTCACAACAGCGATTTGCGAGCCGTTTTTTGCCTCTAAATCCGAAATCATTTGATTTACTTGAGTTGAGGTGCTGTTGCTGAGAATGTTTGCGCTGTCCGTTACCCAAGTATTATTTATTTGACGGGGATTCGGTACTTCTTGTACTGTTATAGCTTGGCTCGTTAGGGGAAATGCAATTGCCGAAAAGCACAGCAAACTGCTCCAAATTATTTGTTTGTTGTTAAAGTGTAACTGCATCGCTTCAGTCTCCTGAATAACTGCTAATCTGAAATTGACATATATCTGTCCGCCTAATTACAATTAAATAACCAGCTCAGTGTCATGTCAATTCATATTATTCAGAAGTGGGATTCATAAAAATCATAATTTTAGGTGCGCCATAAGCACTTTACATTTATAGCCCTGGACGCGCGGGTGGCGAGAAACCGGGTTTTTAACTAAAAAAATTGCTGAAAACCGTCAATCTCGGTTCAAAAACCCGGTTTCTTAGTGGGCGAGTGCGAACGAATTTAGATATTTTTAAGGAGAGGGAACTGGTGGCAGAAAATTGCGGCTGCCTTTATAACCAGATAAAATAGCCAGTTTTTCCAAAGAGTGCCGGCCTGTGTAATATTTACCCCGAATTTCCCAAGTGGGATAAGCTTTAATATTGGCAGCTTTGCACAAATCTGGTTGAGCATCTTTGCCTCTGGGATCGCACTCAATGTAAGTAATCGCCGTAAATGCTTCTTTGCCGAAAAGTTCTTGTTGCGTGTGACAGTTAGGACACCAGTAAGCACCGTAGAGTCTAGCTTTGATTGTCTGCAAATGGGTTGCTAAAGCTATTTGATCCCCCACGGATTCGCTGCGAATAGGTGGCGCTTCTTGTTCGGTAACAGGCTGTGTGAAAGGGGGAGGAGGAGGGAGGGTTTGTGCTAATTTTTGAGTGGATTTGTTGCTGGAACTGAACTGTGCAATTCTTCCGTCTGCTTTAGTAGTGACGAAAATCCCCAAAGTCAGAAAAATGCCGATCGCACAAAAGTTGAATTTGCTTACTCTCATCTTGGATTTCATCTTGGATTTGCTAGGATTTCGCGAGCTTGATTCATAGCCTCTACAGCATTGTTTAACACAAAGATGTTAAATTGTGCTAAACCTTTAAAAAAAACTTGACTTTCGGCGCTGTCATTTAACAAGATAACTTGTTTGTTAGCTTTCAGAGCGAGTGCTATTTCCGAAGCTGTGCCCGTCCCCATACCGCAGGCAATTATTACATCTGAAGAAAGAACGTTAATGTTATTTCTGGCGTTTCCCATATCGGTGACAATAGCAATATCTACAGCTTCAGAAATGCCGCGAGTGTCATTTCCCGGAAGGATGCCGACTGTTAAACCGTTAGCTGATTTGGCTCCTTTGTTGGCGGCATCCATGACGCCGACATTTCTACCGCCAGTTAGCAATATCCATCCTGCTTCGGCGATGAGTTGTCCGAGTTGATAGGCATTTTCTAAGTCTGTTGATGTGGCACTTTCGCCCGGGCCCATGAGGCCAATGATGATTCTTTTCATATCATAGTTTAGGGTTGAATATATTGCATTCTTGAAATATCGAGAACCCTTCGGAATCTGGGTGAGAAATGGCTCTCGATTTTTATTAGCCAGATGCCGCCGCCTCACTTGTCACAATCGGTTTTTATTTATTTTTATCCACCAATATTGGGTATAATTGAGTAGAATTTTGGGTAACAAAAAAATATAATATCAGTTTTTAGAAGCCTGCGCCTCATTAATTTATGTAAAGGTTTTAATTTAATTGGATTGATAAATAAGTATATTTAACTAAATATATTTATTTATAATACTCCTGAAAAAGGGGGAAGAAGCGATCGCTCGTCCCCCTTTTTTCGGGGATGTGCAGCCGTTGGAGACTTCGATACAAAGCAGAGAGACAAAGGCTTTGAGGCTTAAATCTATGTGAAGCTATTCTGTCAAAATTCAATCATTGGATTTTCATACCCGTTTCCTGCAGCAAAAGTCCTACAAAAAACTAAAAAATCTCCCCAACAATCATCCCCGCCAAGATCACAAACCCCACCCAAACATTTTGGCGAAAGATTTGACCGTAAACAAGCTTGGGAATATCCGCATTCCGCAGTTGACTATATTGCAAAAACCACAAAATAGCCGCCGCACTAATTGCCATCCAAAAACCAATGTGCAAGTGCAGATTAATTCCCATTGCTGCTAACAAACCGACAGTACCAACAAAGAAAAAACCCACAGCATTAGCAGCATTATCCCCGAAAAATATCGCGCTGGAATTCACCCCCAAACGCAAATCGTCTTCTCGATCGCTCATCGCATAAACTGTATCAAATCCCATCGTCCACAACACGACTGCACCCCACAGCAGCCAAGTCGCTAATTCTAATTCATTAACGGCGGCGCTCCAACTAATTAAAACAGCAAAACCCCAGGCAATTGATAACACTAATTGCGGCACGGGAAAGAATCTTTTGGCCAGCGGATAGCAGATAATTACTGGTACGGCGGCGACACACAGCCAGAAGCTTAAAGGATTGAGATAAAAAGCGAGAATCGCCGCGCAAGCAAAGGAAATTAATGCAACTCCTATTCCAGTTTGCACGGTGAGGGCGCGGGATGCTAGCGGGCGCGATCGCGTTCTTTCTACTTCGGGATCGATATCGCGATCCCACAAGTCGTTGATCACGCATCCAGCCGCACTCGTGGCTAAGGTTCCCAACACAATCACGCCCACCAATGCTGCGGGCGGCCTCCCGTCTGCTGCTAAAAAGACTGCCCAGAGGGCTGGAATCATTAAAATGAGCCTTCCTGCTGGTTTGTCCCACCTCAAAAGCCTCACGACGGTTAGCAATGTGGATTCGGTTGGGCGATCGGGCTCTTTAAGCATTTCAATTCTAGATTTGATATTTTTAACTCTAGATTTTATCAAATTTTAGGCACAATCACTTATTATCTCTGCTACTATCTCTGCTGGCGATCGCACTTCTGCCGGAATTTAAAACAGGTGAAAGTCTTGACCCGTCAGCAGTTCCAAATTTTTGCTAATTTAATAGAATGCCTCACTGGATTCGTGAAATAATTATAAATATCTGTCAACCCCGATACACTCCAATGGTTAATTCACTTGCTTCTGCGGAGTCAAATCGCATTATTGCTGCTATTGATATGGGTACTAACTCGTTTCACATGGTGGTGGCGCGGATCGATCCGAAATTGCCCGCGTTTACGATTATTGCTAGAGAAAAAGATACGGTTCGGTTGGGCGATTGCGAAGCTAAGACAGGGTGCTTGAAGTCAGAGGTTATGGAAAGAGCGATCGCCACTCTGCGCCGTTTTCAAGATATTGCTAAAACTTTCAATGCTGAACAAATTATCGCTGTGGCGACGAGTGCTGTTAGAGAAGCTCCTAACGGGCGGGATTTTCTCAAACAAGTTTCTGAAGAATTAGACCTGAATGTTAGTTTAATCTCTGGTCAGGAAGAAGCGCGGAGGATTTATCTCGGCGTACTTTCAGGTATGGAGTTTAACAATCAGTCTCAGGTAATTATTGATATTGGGGGCGGTTCTACTGAGTTGATTTTAGGAGACAGTTCAGAACCTCGCTGTCTCACCAGTACAAAAATTGGTGCTGTTCGCTTAACAGGACAATTTGTCAAAACTGACCCGATTAGCAAGGAGGAGTTTGCTTATTTGCAAGCTTATATTCGGATTTCGCTGGAAAGACCGATCGACGAATTGCGCTCTCAATTCAATGCGGGCGAACCTCTGCGTTTGATCGGCACTGCTGGAACCATCGAAACTCTGGCTGCAATTAACGCTCGCGAAAAGTTGGGAACAGTGCCGAGTCCCCTAGCCGGATATCAGTTAAGTTTAAAAGATTTGCGCGATTTAGTCAATCGCTTTCGCAAACTTTCTTATGCCGAAAGGTTGGCAATTCCGGGAATGTCAGACAAGCGGGCGGAAATTATTCTGGCCGGCGCTTTGATTTTGCAGGAAGCAATGACACTATTAGGAATGGAATCGCTGACTGTTTGCGATCGCTCTCTAAGAGAAGGCGTAATTGTTGACTGGATGCTGAGCCACGGTTTGATCGAAAACCGCTTGCGCTATCAAGGTTCCATCCGCCAGCGCAGCATTCTGCACATGGCTGAGAAATATCAAGTCAATTTAGAACAAAGCGAAAGAACCGCAGCATTTGCGCTCAATTTCTTCGACCAAACTCAAGGAATTCTGCACAATTGGGGCACCGAAGAACGGGAGTTGTTGTGGGCGGCCGCGATTCTACACAACTGCGGTTTGTACGTCAGTCATTCGGCGCACCACAAGCATTCTTACTATTTAATTCGCAATGGTGAGTTATTGGGATACACTGAAACAGAGATTGAAGTCATTGCCAATTTAGCTCGCTATCACCGAAAAAATCCTCCCAAAAAGAAGCACGAAAATTTTTTGATTATTCCAAAAAAATACCGTGAAGTAGTTAGTAAATTGCATCCTTTTCTGCGATTGGCTGTGGCTTTGGACAGGCGGCAGATTGGCGCAATTTCTGATTTTAAATGCGAATACCGCCCGGAAGTTCGAGAGTTTCATTTGCGGTTGCAGCCGCTCAATCCCGAAGACGATTGCGCTCTGGAACTGTGGAGTTTGGATTATAAAAAGCCGTCTTTTGAAGATGAGTACAATCTCAAATTAGTGGCAACTTTGTCGCCGACTCTCGTTCCGGTTTAAATACAAGGCAGATCCGGGAAAGGAGAAACTTTATGGTGCGTACTTCGCACCATTTGTTTCAACTTAACCCCAAGTGTAGTACCAATATTGTGTTTGATTCCATACTCCTCCCGATCGCCCTAGCCTGCTTTCTGAAGGCAGGGTAGATTAATTTTAGAGAGGATAAATCAATGCGATATGACTATTTGCTGACGCTATACGAAAGATTTAAGTAGTGTCTCATATCATATCCGGTCGAGCGATCGCGATTTTTGTAGGGGTTCCCCTCACCAACAATACCTGCCAATAATTGACAATCTCAAAAACCCGCCCCGACCGGGATATTATAGTTAATAGATCGGACATGATATTAGCGATCATTGTGATACAACCGGATTCCATATTATCTACAAACTAGGTAGCCCGATTACTGTAAAATCCTGTTGAGTGATGAGATTAGCTGGTACGCCGTTGAGGCTAGCTAAGATTTGATCGGTGTTGGCAATTTTGATAAAAGTTGTAGTGTTTTCTTCAACTATGCTGAGTCGATCGACCGTTAACCCTCCCGTTAAAATTAATAAATCTTCACCTTGCGTAAAATCAGCGATTACAGCGTGGCCTTCTCCTGCAGTCAAGAAAAAGTAATCGCGCCCGCTTCCCCCTTGCAGCGTATCGTTTCCTAAATCTCCCATCAACCAGTCGTCGCCAATTCCCCCAATCAAAGTATCATCAGCCTTACCGCCGTAGAGAGTATCGCTACCGTCACCGCCGCACAATTGATCGGCATCTTGATTACCAAAAATTAAATCATTGCCGCTACCGCCACACAAATAATCTTTTTGACTGCTAGAATTCGTCGCGATATTGTCAATATCTCCGAAAATCGTATCCTCGCCGTCGCCACCGCAGATGCTATCATTTCCCAAATCTCCAAACAGCAAATCATTGCCAGAATCACCGCAAATTATATCGTTATTTTTGCCGCCATGTAAGGTATCATTGTCCTCGCCCCCAGCAAGAGTATCTTCGCTTTCTTGTCCGTATAAAACGTCGTTGCCGTTATTGCCAAAAAGCAAATCTTTTCCTGTCAAGTCACCGTCAGACGCATCAGAAGTGCCGCCAAATAAACTGTCATTACCTTCATCGCCAAGCAGGGTATCGTTGCCTTTGTCGCCCCAAACTATGTCATTATCTTTGCCTGCGATCGCCACATCATGATCTTTACCCGCATAAATAATGTCATTCCCAGCGTGGCCGACGAGATAGTCGTTATTTTCGTGGCCAAATATGGTGTCGCTGTCTGCATCCGCGCCAACAGCAACTGGGCTAGCCAGGCCGCCGTAAATATTGTCGTTGCCGAGAAAGCCATTTAGCCAGTCGCTGCCGTTGAAACCGTTGATGATGTCATTAATATCACTGCCGGTTAGAGTATCTTTACCGTCAGTACCGTTGAGGATATTTTCAGGGATATTCGGGCCGGGAATGGAAGTGCGATCGGGTAAAGTGATTCGATCGCACATACAGTCTTCCGAAGCAGCAGGAATTAGCCCAGGTTCGGGGGTTTCGGTTGTTGGAGATGTGGTTGGGGCGATCGAATTCTGATTTGCGATCGGCGTTTCCGCAGGCGTCGGAATTGGAGTTTCCGCAGATGTCGGAATTGGCGTTGGAATTGGTGTCGGAGTTTCCCCTGGAATTAGCGTCGGTGTCGGAATTGGAGTTTCCGCAGGAATTGGCGTCGGAATTGGAGTTTCCGCAGGCGTCGGAATTGGTGTCGCAGTCGGAATTGGCGTTGGAATTGGTGTCGGATTTTCCCCTGGAATTAGCGTCGGTGTCGGAATTGGAGTTTCCGCAGGAATTGGCGTCGGAATTGGCGTCGGAGTTGGAATTTCCGCAGGCGTCGGAGTTTCCGCAGGTGTCGGAATTGGTGTTGGAATTGGAGTTTCCGCAGGCGTCGGAGTCGGAATTGGCGTCGGTGTCGGAATTGGAATTTCCGCAGGCGTCGGAGTTGGTGTCGGAGTTGGAGTTTCCGCAGGTGTCGGAGTTTCCGCAGGTGTCGGAGTCGGAGTCGGAGTTTCCGTGGGAATTGGAGTTTCCGCAGGTGTCGGCGTCGGAGTCGGAGTTTCCGTGGGAATTGGAGTTTCCGCAGGTGTCGGCGTCGGAGTTGGAGTTGGAGTTTCCGCAGGTGTCGGAGTCGGAGTCGGAATTGGCGTCGGAGTTGGAGTTGGAGTTTCCGCAGGTGTCGGAGTCGGAGTCGGAATTGGCGTCGGTGTGGGAATTGGAGTTTCCGCAGGTGTCGGCGTCGGAGTTGGAGTTGTATCTACAATAGTCAAAATAGCACTAGAAATTGCTCCTAAATCTGCTCCGTTAGTGGGATTGTTCAGAGTTAAATTAACAGTTTCATCCTCTTCTATCTCTGAATCATCAACAATTGGAATTGTGAAAGTTTGAGCAGTTTCGCCAATGCCAAAGTTTAAAGTTCCCGATGTCTGGTTATAGTCACTTCCAGCATTAGCAGTGCCATTACTTGTAGTGTAACTGACAGCAGCAGCCACATTAGTAGCATCAGTGCGAGTAACGGTAACTGTGGCAAATTGACCGTTTTCATTAACGCTGTAATTGGCGTTACTGAATTTAAATGTGCCTGGATTTGTGAGGTTGATAATGAAGGATTGGTCGTCAGAAGTATCGATACCTTCGTTATCTATACCGCCATTATCTCTCAGGTTTAGAGTGATATTAGCACTGCCGATCGCCCCCGGCACCGGCGTAAAGGTTAGCGTCCCCACCGAGTCGATCGCCGGTGGTACACTAAACAAAGCAGCATTGTCATTCCCTACCACTTGAAAAGCCACAGTTTGTCCTGATTCGTTGGCAGGGCCTGGGGAAATGGCTGTAGCCCATGCGGGGATGGTTTGTGGCCCCGAATTGCTGCTGAGAGTGCGATCGACTCCTTTGACAAACGAAGGTGCATCGTTGACTGGATTAACTGCGATCGAACTTGTTAAACTATTAGTGCTAAACGGCGTTGTTCCCCCGGTAACAGAAGCATTGACGCCCGCAGTACCGTTACCCACTCCGTTACTTCCATCCCACGCCCGAAAAGTAATTGTTGGTTCGCTTCCAGGCGTACTGTAATAGTCTTGGTTGGGTACAAAGCGGACTCTCGCAGGCGTTTGCAGGGAAACCCGCGTCAGGTTGATGTTAGCTTGGGCCGAGGTAGTGCCATCACCGAGGAATAGAAAATTAGGAGTTTCGTAACGATCTATCTGGTCGCTAAATTCTGAATAATCGCGCAGCGGGCCGCTTAGTATGATATCGCTGCCATCGGAAAGAAAGTAATTGTCACCTTGAACTCTGAGATTGTAGTTAGTAGCAATATTGGTGTTATAAGAAATATTTTCAGCGGCAACAAATAAGCTATTAGTTTGTCCGTTTGGGTTGGGAGTAATGCCGTCTCCTTGTGCAAAAATATTTCCCGAGTTTTCAGATAGCTGCTGAAAACCGATTTCAATGGCTTTGCGATCGCTAGTAACGGCAACAATGCTAAAACCAGCTTGATTTTGATTAGTGCGGGATTCCGAGATAATTTGGAGATTAAAAGACAAGCTAAAGCCGGTAGTGCGATCGAGCGGAGGAAATGACGGATTTAAAGGATTATTTGTATAGCCAGCATAAATGCTATTGGCAGCAGTGCTGTTTAAATTAACTCCATTACCGCTAAATATTTCTGAAGCTGTAGCGGTAGGAGAAGCAAGATTTAAGTTCGTCAAAGACAGCCAATTTTGAGCAGTGGGAGTATTACCAAGTAAGCCGTTATAAAGAAGAGTCGGGCCGAGTACGGTTGCTGAACTTTCCGACACTGTGCCGAAATTTGTCCAAGTATTGCCATCAGTTGAAAATTGCCAGTTACCGTTAGTATTGTCTGCAGCGGTTACTGCGACACCCAAAGGATCGCCATTAGCATCACTTCCTAACTCGCTAGTGAGGTTAAAAATACTAAAGCCTGTGTTAGCGGCGCTGGGTATATCTTCATTAATTGGGAGCAGAGTATTAAAATTAGAATTTGCCAAAGTCGGAGCGATGTTAACCTGCGGATTGCGGAGACTGTTAATATAAATAGTGTTAATTCCGCCGTTTGGCAAACCCAAGGAACCTGGACTATCTACAGCATAATTAGCAGTTCTGTTGATGCCGCCAAGAGCGCTCAAAAACTCGACATTACCCCCGTTGGGTGGTGCTGGAATTTGCACCTTAGCTGCACTCCCAAAGGCTCCGTGAGTTCCCGATGTCCTCCAGGCGATCGAATCTACTGTATTGGTATTTGTAGTGCTAGCATTATCAACATAAACAACATCTGACTCTGCGAAATCCCCATGCAAATTTCCGGCTGGGAGCAGCTTTGTCAAAAATCCACCTTGGGGACTCAATCGAATGTTCCAATCGTTGTTTGTTCCCGACGGTATGGGGTTGTAGACAATCTCTTGATCAACAGGCGAACCGCCGATCGCAATTATTGTTCCTGCTTTAAACACAGGAGCAATATTGACCATATTAGTAAATCTGTACGCAGAATATTTAGCTGCTGTTGGAAGAGTTGAGTCGCCTACAAAATAACTCTGAAGCTGAGTTGCTGTTAAATCTTCAGTCAGCAGTAACTCTACATACTCGTTGCCTGTAATGTTTCCAGTAGCGCGCCGGAATTCGTTAATAATTATCTGTCCCATCTAGATGCACCTAAATTTGAGATGATTATGTATTAGCTGTCAACTACTGTTACTCTTTTACAAACAATATAAATTTAGTTTGCGTAATTATACTGTCAGTAGTGTTTCCGTATTATTGGCTAATTAATGTCAAATTTCGTACTAAAATAATATCTTGACTACTTAGCACTGTCAAGCAAAAGCTTCTATTATTGTCGATCGCACTCCCGGACGCAAAAAGTGATTTGATACACTACTCATATCAATTCCCGTTGCAGTCATACATGATAAGCGAGGACACGGCAATGCCGTGTCCCTACCGAAAATAATATTGTAGGGACTTAGGCACTCGCCGTGTCCTAATGTTGGCTAATAATTGCGATGCTACCGGAAACGATATCATAGCGGCAAGCTACGCGCTGTGTACCCAACATAATTAACTAAGGTGCGGAGTACGCACCTTAGTTAATTAATTGGTGCTTACCCGAAGATGGTAAAATCATTCAGACCGATCGCACTAGCTTGCACTCCATTCAAAGCAACCAACAGTTGACCGTTCTCACCAATCCTGATGAAAGCTGCATTAGCATTTTGGGTAATACTAAGTTGAGCAAAAGTTAGACCGCCCGCTAATACCAGCAAATCTTCACCTTTTGTGAAATCAGTAATTAGATCGCTGCCTTCACCTGCTGTTAAAACAAAGCGATCGCGCCCCATGCCGCCGCTGAGAATATCATTGCCCAAACCCCCTATCAGATAATCGTCGCCTTTACCGCCATAGAGAGTATCGTTGCCCTCCTCACCGCATAGCTTGTCACTACCGCCGTTGCCAAAAATCAAATCATTGCCAGCACCACCGCCCAGGGAATCAGGCTCGGCGTTAAAGTCGATCGCACTGTCTCCTAAAATAGTATCGTCCCCGTCGCCGCCGCAAATGCTATCACTGCCGCGATCGCCCAACAGCAGATCGTTGCCAGTACCCCCCACCACAACATCATTGCCCTTGCCCCCGTAAACCGTATCATTGCCCTCGCCGCCCCTTAGAGTATCCGCAGCATCTCCCCCGTTCAAGAAGTCGTTGCCAGCACCGCCAAACAGCAAATCGCGTCCATTCGAGTCAGGGTTAAACGGGTCAAAATTGCCTCCAAACAAGCAGTCGTTACCCTGAGCCCCAACCAGAGTGTCATTGCCTTTGTCACCCCAAATCAAGTCATCGTCTTTGCCGCCGATCGCCACATCATCGCCCTTACCCGCGAAAATGAGATCGTTGCCGGCATTGCCGTTGAGGTAGTCATTGCCATTGCCGCCAAACAGCAAGTCTTGGTCTGTATCCGGGCCAAGGGGGATATTGCTGGGCAGTCCCCCGTAAATATTGTCGTTGCCTTTTTCGCCCAGCAGAATGTCGTTGCCGTTGAAACCGTTGATAGCGTCGTTGAGATTGCTGCCGATGAGGAAATCGTCGCCGTCAGTGCCGTTGAAAGTGCGATCGACAGAATTCGGGCCTGGAATCGAACTGATCGCGGGTAGGGTAATCTGTTCGCAAATGCAATCGCGATCGTCTGGAGTTCCCGTCGGAGTCGGAGTCGGAGTTTCCGTTGGCGTTGGAGTTTCCGGGGGAGTCGGAGTCGGAGTTCCCGTGGGAGTCGGAGTTTCCGTTGGCGTTGGAGTTTCCGGGGGAGTCGGAGTCGGAGTTCCCGTGGGAGTCGGAGTCGGAGTTTCCGTTGGCGTTGGAGTTCCCGTGGGAGTTGGAGTCGGAGTTCCCGTGGGAGTCGGAGTCGGAGTTTCCGTTGGCGTTGGAGTTCCCGTGGGAGTCGGAGTCGGAGTTTCCGTTGGCGTTGGAGTTCCCGTGGGAGTTGGAGTCGGAGTTCCCGTGGGAGTCGGAGTCGGAGTTTCCGTTGGCGTTGGAGTTCCCGTGGGAGTCGGAGTCGGAGTTTCCGTTGGCGTTGGAGTTCCCGTGGGAGTTGGAGTCGGAGTTCCCGT
>NZ_JAUBSB010000080.1:0-21044 GCF_036702135.1 Microcoleus sp. LAD1_D3
TATCCTCGAATGCAGGAACCTCGCTCTGTCTTGAAAGCTAAACTGCGGGCGTGATTAAGCCTTTTTCAGTGCCATTGCCCCTACGTCCGCTCTTGAATGCCTTGGTCGCAGTAATACTCTGATTTGTCGAGCCACTACCCCCTCTAGATTCAATTTAATCTTTTTGCCAGCCGTACTCATCAGCTTATTTATTTGTCATCTATCTCTAGATATATTTAAGATAAGTCTTTGGATAGATGCTTGTCAAGGGAAATCAATAAAATTTCTGTAAACAAAAGCTCATGGAAGGTAAAAATTCAACATTTCCTTGTTTGGGCCTGAGTAACGTAGAAAAAGGTTGAGAAGAAATGCCCCAATTTACATTCACTTCGAGAGCAAATAGTTCTGGAGATAATTGGTACATCCTTATATCCCTCCATCCATAGGGAATTTACTGATATAAAAATGATGGACGCACTATTCTGTAAATTACGAGCTAAACAATAGCCGTAATTTCACGCTCGACGTGCGATCATACACGCTCTGAACAATATGGTAGTAATTAACTAGAAGTCCCTTGTGTAGCGTGAAACCCTGATTATAACTGTATCGTTCAAAAGCTATGAAAGTCTATTAATTGCTTCCACAGGTTGTGAAACGGCATCTGATTTCTATGATACTTCCTCTCCCCCGCCTTTGTAAGTCGGAAAAGTCGGATCGTAAAGTCGGAAAAGTCGGATCTTGCATAATCTATCGAGCTCAGGTTCCTACAACTTCAGGGAACTGTGTCGAAAGAGGTGACTCAGTTGCCAGTAAGTTACAACGCCAGAACGGTGAATACGGTTGAGGAACTCCAACAAGTCTATCAGGAAAAAACTCGCTGGCGTCAAAAAACGGCACGTCGCCCAGTCGCAAAAAAACGCGATCGCCAGCTCCACTGAGCAGCCTTCTCCCTTTTTAAATACAACTCAAGCATATAAGATAGAGATTGACTGGTGGACAAAGTGAGTCAGGGTGAAGGATTCGCTAATTGGGACCCGCCCGCGTGGGGTGGTGACAGAAGCCCCTCAAACGCTGGAAATTAACGCTTAGGGCGATCGTTAAATCTTTTTTGAACAGACGATGATCGCCAACGCGATTGATAATGCAAATCCGTTGATTGCACTGGGCCAGCTAGCTCGCAATAGGAGACCTATCTTTTTTTAACACCACGGGGTTAACCCTAGATTCTATCTAGGTTAGGCATCACGCACTCAAACAAAAAAAAGGCTTTCATGAGGCTTTCAGGCTCCTCACTCCTGGCAGAGGAAGGCTCAAATCCTTAAAAATGGGTTTCGGCGCATAAGAGCAATTGGTTTGATGCGCGGTTATCACGCAGCGTGAATAATTTTTATTTCCCAAAAACCTAATGTCACAAGTAACAACCCCCAACAATTCGACTGCGCCCTCTTCCCCAATCCTGCCCTCTCCGCCCGTTGCTGCGGGCGGTATGGATATCCAAGGCGTCGAAACACCGCCATCATCGAGCGGTGATGGTACTTCTACACCCCCCTCATCGAGCGGTGATGGTACTTCTACACCCCCCTCACCCATCGGTGATGGTACTTCTACACCCCCCTCACCCATCGGTGATGGTACTTCTACACCGCCATCATCCCCTGTAACAACTCCCAACAACTCAACAGCGCCTTCTTCTCCAATCTTGCCACCCTCCCCAAGTAATGGTACTTCTACTGAGTCAATACCACCAGTAACAACCCCCAACTACTCAACAGCGACTGCTTCTCCAATCCTGTCACCATCTCCAAGTTCAAGCCCAACTCTCATTACCACCCAAGTCAGCTTACTCAATTTAGACGCAGAGTGTCCAGAACTCCCAGAACCGCCAACAGTTATATTTCAGCCACCAGTGCAACCGCCAAAAGTTACTAGCGACGGGCGCATCACGATTATTGGCGATAATGGTCGCAGTTTTCCCGACAGTAGGGTTAACGATGACATTTTAATCTTTGATGGAGGAAGCAACGATCTTATTTTCGGTGGCAACGGCAATAACTTAATCTGGGGTGAGTTCGGTGCTAATACCTTAATTGGTGGCAGTGGCGATGACACGATCTATGGTGGTGTCATAGATGTATTAAAGCGCAATCAGAATCAACCTTTGTCTGCCCAAATGCAGAATCAACCTGCATTAATCTTTGGTGGTAGTGGCAACGATCTACTGTTTGGGATAGAACAAAACGATACCATCATTGGCGGTAATGGCAACGATCGCGCCTATGGGGGTAAAGGAGATGACTTGATCTATGGCGAAAAAGGGCCTGATACTCTTTATGGCGGTCAAGGTCAAGATACGATTATCGGTGATTACGGCGATCGAAATACTACGGATACAAATGATCGGGGAGATTTGCTCTTTGGCAATCGTGGGGATGATGTGATCGCCGGTGGCATTGGCAACGATACTATTTATGCCGGAAAGGGTAATGATATCGTTTTGGGTGGCAAAGATAATGACTTGCTCTGGGGCGAAATTGGTAATGATACCCTTGTAGGTGGTGAGGGCGATGATACTGTATACGGTGGTACTAGAGATCCGAACAACCTAGATTCTCAAGGGCGTGACTTGCTATTTGGAGGGTCTGGAAATGACTTGCTCTTTGCCAATGAAGGTGAGGATTCGCTTTCTGGAGGTGAAGGTAATGATACATTATACGGGGGTAAGGGTAATGATATCGTTGACGGCGGCAGGGGAGATGATTTGCTGTTTGGCGATGAGGGCAACGATACAAGTTGCGGTGGTGATGGCAATGATACTATTTATGGCAGTACAGGAAATAACACCTTCTCTGGTGGTGCCGGCAACGATCTCTTGTTTGGTGGGGTCGGCAATGACTTAATAGCAGGGGGCGAGGGGGCAGATACATTCCGGTTCCAGTATCTCGAATCGGGCGAATCAGCGGTATCAGTTGGTGGCGGCCTAAACGGAAATCCTTTTGGGTTAGATACGTTGACTGATTTCACACCCGCACAAGATAAGATTCAATTGGATCGCAGGGCCTTGCCCATGTTGCAACCCGGTACTTTGCCAGCAAGCCTTTTTAGCGTTACCAATAACTTTAACGTCAATAATCAGGGCGCGAGTCCGGCTCGGGTAATTTACGACAAAACAAGCGGTTTGGTGTACTACAATTCTTTGGGTACGCTAGGGAATGAAGTACCGTTAATGCAGCTTCAACCGAATCTGAATATCACTTCCAACGACTTTGATATCGTGTAAATATCTATGGAGGCAAAGCCTCTACACAAGTGCGTTTACGAGGGGCAAATCCCCCGCGGTTGCCCCTCGTAAATGGTGATGCTGCGTCTAGGAGTGATAAAGCTAAACCTGTTTCCAGAAAGAACAAGCAATCCAATGTGTCAAGGCTTTTACGTTCCCATTACCCAATTCCCCATTTGATAGCGATCGTGGAAAACAAGGCAGATATCTACTATAGTCGCGGTAACGTCCTTTACCCACAAGAAGAATTAACGGACGCGGAAACTAGCTATCGGCAAGCGATCGCCCGCGAACCCAACAATGCAACCGCTTACTATAATCTTGGAGTCGTCCTTGACGAGCGGTATCTGCTACCTGAAGCAGAAAGCAACTACCGACAAGCGATCGCCCTTAGACCTGATTATGTCAAAGCTTACAGCAATCTGGGTTGCGTTCTTGTCAAGCTGGATAAGTTATTCGAGGCGATCGAGGTTTTCCGACAAGCGATCGCTCTTTCCCCCAAGTGGGCTAGCTTATACAATAACCTTGGCCAAGCATTTCAGGCACAAGGAAAAGCCGATGACGCTATATCTGCTTATATCGAGGCGATCTCATTGCAGCCCGATCTGGTTTTAGCTCATTATAACGCCGGTCAAGTTTGGCAGAGCCAGGGTCAGCACGGGTCGGCCGGTCGGTGTTTTGAGAAGGTGATAGAACTCGCTCCCGATAACGCTTCAGCTTATAGTGAGTGGGGCTATTCTCTCATGGCAGAAGGCAAGCTGGATGCAGCAATGGCGTACTTTCAGAAAGCAATTTCTCTACAGCCGACATTTGTTGAAGCTTACTGCACTCTGGTTCTCCAAACCATACACGAAAGCTCTGTAGAAGGTAAAGAAATTGACGAACTGGGACAAGCTAAAATTGCCTGTGCCAGATTTCTTCAAGCACTACAGCGGCAATCAAACGCTCCCGAAGTTTATGCCAATCTCTGGCAAACTTACGTCCATTTAGGAAATGTTTTATTGCAGTATGGTGAATACAAACAAGCAGAAACTTATTATCATAAAGCTTTACAGGTTAAACCTAATGACGTAGATATTTTAGGGCGGGTGAGTCATTGTTTGGTAAAACAGAAACGGCTCAAGGCGGCGGTGATAGTATGCCAAATCGCAAGAATTATTCAACCAAATGCTAGTTTGATTTACTTTCAGTTGGAAAAAGTGAGATCCACCTCGCTTCCCAAAGGCGCTTTATCTGCCAAAGATTGGGTTGTTACCACACAATTAAACGGAGCTAGCTATATTAGCAATTTCCAGAAAAGCCAGTCAAATGCAGTCAAAATGCCTGTCCCACAAGGCTTATTAGAGATGTCTGTTGGTGTTGATGCGGAATTTGAGTCTAATCCAGTCTGTAGCAAATTACTTAACTTTGATGCCTTCCAAGCGGGATGTGAGGGATTAAACTGCACGCCGTGCTTGAAGCGAATTTACCAGCAGTTTGCTCCGATTCATCAGGGGTTAGGAATTCATGTTTTTAATAAGGGAGCGAACATTGCTATTAATATACCCAGTAATTTCGTAGCGGCAATTCCAGATGGGCGCGCTTGGATTGTTCCGCAAAAAAACTCTTGGATGATATGTAATGCTATTGCTATTATTACTCCCGATAATTATCTGTTAACAGATGTTTCTCGCGAGTATCCGGGTTCTTTACCGGGGTGTATGCGACATGATACAAACAAACATCGGGTTTTTAATTTAGAAGAATTACCAATCTTAGAACAAATTGATGGGACAGTTGCAGTATTATCTGGACTTTCTGGAAATGTTTACTTTCATTGGATGGTGGATATTCTGCCCAGGCTCGACATTTTACGTCAAAGTAAGGTAGATTTGGAGAAAATAGATAGATTTTTAGTTAATAGCATCGCGCAACCTTTTCAGCAAGAAACGCTCTTAATGTTGGGGATTTCACCATCCAAGATTATCGAGAGCGATCGCCACCCTTACATTCAAGCTAAAAAACTTATTGTACCATCTTTTTCGGGTTCGCTCGGTTGGCTGCAACCGAGCGCTTTGAAATTTCTACGGCAGGAATTTCTGAAACAAATTTCCTCGCCAAGTTCCCCTTACCCAGAACGTATTTACATTAGTCGAGCCCAGTCTCAATATCGGCGGGTAATAAATGAAGGAGAAGTGATTGATTACCTGGCTAAATTCGGTTTTCAAACTTTGGTAACAGAATCTTTGTCGGTAGTGGAACAGATTGGGCTATTTTATCATGCTAAAATAATTATAGCCCCGCATGGTAGTGGGTTGACTAATATTATTTTTTGCCAGAATGGTACTAAAATAATTGAACTTGTTTCTCCTCACTATCTTAGACCTTATTATTGTATCATCAGTCAACTTTTAGGGCTAGAACATTACTATTTAATAGGGGAGGTATTTGCCTGTTATCCCATCCGAGAGCTGATGTATCAAAATCCGCTGACCGAAGATATTAAAGTTAGCTTTAACCAATTGGAAGAAATGATGAAAATTGCCAATATAATAAATCATAATTCCTCAATCGCGAAGCCGATTCAGAAGCAAAATCCTATCAATTTTGAAATTACCGCTGTGCAGTATCCTTCTGCCGCCAAACTTACTTCTATGGAAACTACTATCAATTCTGAAATTACCGCTGTGCAGTATCCTTCTGCCGCCAAACCCACTTCTATGCAAACTACTATCAATTCTGAAGCTACCCTAGCGCAGTTAAGTGAACAAGCCGAAGTTTATTTAACACAAGGAAAATTAGAAGAAGCAGAAACAGCTTGTTTGCAAGCTTTGAATATTCAACTGAAGTCAGCACCGATTCTCAAAATTCTGGGCAATATTTTGCACGCCAAAGGTAAGATAGAAGAGTCCCGACAGTGCTACATTAAAGCGATTGAGATTCAGCCTAATTTTGCCGCAGCTTATGTAAATTTAGGCAGTTTATACGCACAGCAGCAACAGTGGGATTCAGCCATAAATTATTATCAACAAGCAATACACATTGATCCTAATTTAACGGCAGCTTACCGCAATTTAGCAAAGGTTTGGACGCAGTTAAATAAGCCGAGCAATGCGGCAGACTGTTGGTATGCTGTATTGAGTCTGGAACCGGAAAAATTTTCAGCACAAGAATGCGTCAATCTGGGAAATACTTTTGTGCGGTTAGATGATATTACTCGGGGCATTTATTGTTACCAACGCGCTTTGGAATTAAACCCCAATTTGGTAGGAGCTTATCAAAATTTGGGGGAAGCTATGAAGCGCCAAGGAAAGTTAGAAGAGGCGTTAGTTTATTATCAACAAGCTATTAAATTAACTAACCAGGCGGCGGATGTGTCGGATTTATCCAGCCAAAAAAATGGGGGTTTTGATAGCCATAAATCGGCGAAAGTTTTGGATTTATCTAGCGCTCAAAATCAGCGACATGATAGCCATAAACTGCTAGATTCGCTTACTTCTGAAGATGCCGAGGCGTTAATTGTTTTGGCAGGACATTATTATAATAAGGGGAAATTGTCTGAGGCGATCGCCCAGTGTCAACGAGCAATTTCACTTCAACCCCAGGCTGTTGGTGCTTACCATATATTGGGGGAAGCGCTGCAAGTGAGTGGGAAACTAGAAGAGACAAAAATTTGTTATTTTAAAGTATTAGAAATTAAACCAAATTTTGCTGAGGCTTGGGCAAGTCTTGGTAATGTTTTCGCACAGCAGCAACGATGGCAAGATGCAATTAATTCTTACCAAAAAGCCGTTAGTTTACAGCCTCAAGTTGCCGAATTTTATCGAAAATTGGCGGACGTTTTTGAGCGAATTGGTGCCACAGAGCAAGCAGCAATTTGTTCGTATAAGGCAGTGAATTTAGAACCGCGAGGAGCCACGGCAGAGCAATGCTTAATTCTGGGAAATACGCTGTTGGGACAGGAGAAAGTTGATGAGGCGGTGGCCTGTTATCGTCTGGCTATTCAGTTGAATCCTAAGTTATCACCAGCTTATCATAATATTGGGGAAATTTTGAGCCGGAAACAGGAGTGGGAAGGGGCAGTTAATGCTTACCGTCATTCCATTCAACTTAAACCGGATAATGCGGGGTCGCATTATGGTTTGGCAAAGGCTTTATCTGCACAAGAATCTTGGGAAGAAGCCGTTGTTAGTTACCGAAAAGTTATCCAGTTTAATCCTAATTCGGCGGAAATTTATCATCAATTAGGAGATGCGCTAACAAAGCTGAATAAGTTGGATGAAGCCGTCAGTGTGTATCGTCGGGCAATTGAGTTAAACCCGGATAATTCTTGGTCGCAGAATAATTTAGGAGATACACTGATTAAATTACAACGGTGGGAGGAGGCGATCGCTCCCTACCGTTATGCTACACAGCTTAACCCAAGCTGGGCTTGGACTTTCTACAATTTAGGGGAAGCGCTAGCGCAATGCCAGCATTGGGAGGAGGCGATTGCGGCCTACTCTCGCGCTGTCGAGCTCAACCCCGAACTACCGGGGATTGAAAGCAAATTAGCGGGTGCTTTCCGAGAACGAGCTATATTAGATTTAGATGCAGCCTTTAACTGGTATCACAAGGCGATTAAAGTCAATGCCAATGAAGTAGAGACTTATCACGAGTTCCTAGAAATTAAGCAAAAATCGCCGGAAATTGGCTTACAATTGGGCAATACTTTGGTAAACCACAATCGGCTGGATGAAGCGATTAATTTATATCAAACAATGCTCCAGACATTCCCTGAAAATCCGGCTATTCACTTAGATTTAGGTAAGGCTTTTGCTCAGAAGAAAAACTGGGAGTTGGCACTGGCTGCCTACCGCCGCGCTATTGAGATTGACCCAAATCATTGTTGGTCTTATCACGAACTCGCCGAAGTTTTAGCAGCACAAGGTAAGCGAGAGGAAGCAATATCTAGCTACTATCGCGCGATAGAAACTAATCCTTCTCCTTCATTTTGGCATTATCACAACTTGGCAAAAGTTCAGTCAAGTAAAGGTGAATGGGAGCAAGCGGTACTCTCCTACCGCAAGGCAATTGAAGTAAACCCAGATTATTCTTGGTCGCACAGAAACTTGGGCGATATTCTAGCTGCACAGGGGAAAACTGATGAAGCAACTGTCTGTTATCGTCGCGCTATTAAGCTAAAACCTAGAATCTTCTAAATTTTGAGATAAAAAGCCTCCATGTCTGAGCAAATTGATAGATTAATTGTACATTATCAAAAAGCCTTGTTAATTAAGCCAGATAACGCCGAAATTTACATAAATTTGGCAGAATTATATTACAAACGGGGTCAACTTGATAAGACAGTCACAGCTTGTGAAACGGCACTCAAAATTCAACCCACTTTGACAGGTATCTCGAAAACCTTGGCTGGTGTGCTGCAACAACGAGGAGAAGTCGATGCTGCTTTTGAAATGTATAATGCGCTAGGCGAGCGATTGGTCAAGGAAGGAAAGTTAGAAGAGGCGATCGCTGTCTACCACTGTGCAATTGAGGTAAAACCAAGTGCTTATCAAGCTTACTATCGATTGGGGGAAATCTTTCAACGACAATGGAAGCTAGAAGAGGCTATATCTTGTTGTCTCAAAGCGATTGAGATTGAACCGCTATTTATTGAAGCGCACTATAACTTAATAGAATACTATAGAGTAAGTTACTCTATAAAATACGAAATAGAAAATCCTTTAGCCTTGGAGAAAGCAGTTCGCTGCTATCGTTACGTAATTCAGAACTATCCTAATTTTGATCTGGCTTACATCGGTTTAGGAGATTTATTAACTTATCAAGGAAACTTGGCAGAGGCTATCTCGTGTTATCACAATGCCTGTTACAGGCAAATCCTACAGACACGACCTAATTTTGCTAAAAATTATTGGGATACAAAAAACCCACGCCACCCTCATTTTCTCATCATTGGTGCCGGCAAAGGCGGTACAAGTTCTCTATATGCCTACTTAACCGAACACCCTAATATTTTACCAGCTATTAGAAAAGAGGTGGGATTATCTAGGGAAATTTTTGATAAGGGGGTTGATTATTATCTATCTTATTTTCCTCCGATTCCAAAACAATCTATTTTTTTGACCGGAGAAGCAACTCCTTGGTATTTTTACAGCCAAAGTTCATCCCAAAAACTAGCCTTAATTTTTCCTAACATTAAACTTATTTTAATTCTAAGAAATCCAGTAATCCGAGCATTTTCTCATTATAAAATGCTGGTTAATTATGGCAGCGAACAAAGGGCTTTTGCTGAGGTAATTGCTTCAGAAATAGAACATCTCTCATCTGATGGTGAAGATAAATTTACCTACTGGCAGACAGAAAAAGGTTATTTATTATTGGGTTGGTATTTCCACTTTATCAAGAAGTGGATGGCTGTATTTCCCAGAGAACAGTTTTTGATTTTAAGGAGTGAAGACTTTTATGCTAATCCAGCGGCTACTCTAACTCAAGTTTTCGAGTTTTTGGGGGTGCCGGATTATCCCCTTCCAGAATATCCCAATTACAATCCGGGGTCTTATAATCCCATAAGCGATGATTTGCGGCAGACTTTAGCCGAGTTTTTCCGACCTCATAACCAGAAGTTAGAGGAATATCTCGGCATGAAATTTGATTGGGATTAACCCATTTGTTTTAATAGGGAGGTTTTAGCGGGTACTGATTGGCTTTTGAACTTGTTGCTGTTCTGTTTTTAAACGTTCAATTTCAGCTTGAGCCTGTTGGAGTTGAGATTGCAAGCTATCCAGTTCGTCTTGGGTTTCTAGCGCTGTCTGCATCCAAGCTTGGGATTGAGATGCTAAAGCTTGGTATCGATTTCTATCTTGCTCAAGTTGCCACATTTGGCTTTGCCTTTGTGGCTCGGACTGCCAAAGTTGCTCAACGCAGGTTAAAAGTAAATTGAGTTGGCGCTGAGTCCATCGAGATACCTCTATTTGAGATAAGTATTGACGCAAATAATACCGTTCTTTTGGGAATTTTGCCTGGTCAATAAGGAACGCAGAGTGGGAATCAGAGAGATAGAGGGGATAGGGATAGTAAGCAATCTCTTTACCAGTGGCGATCGCAGCCGCTAAAATATGCCAATTTAAAGCTAGCAAATCCCTGACCTCGGAATACCGAAACTCTCGCAGCAACTCCACCGCAAATAGAGCGCACAAATCCTGACTTTGGTTAAATTCCAGTAGCTTGAGTAAAGAGCCGTCATTCGAGTTGATAACTTCCAAATCTTTGTCCAGCTTCATGTCTGGACATACGACAGCTACAGTATCAGATTCACAAGCCGCCGTAACAAATTTTTCCACCATTAGAGGTAGTGCGATGCGATCGCCTGCAAAGTGCAAAAAATATTCTCCCGTCGCCAGTTCTACCAAGCGGTTATAAGCCACTCCCAAACTTTTATTAATATCGAACTCGACAAACTCATAGGTGGGAAACTGCTCCTTAGCCAGAGCGATCGCCTCTGGTATGGATTCGCCTGCGGGTGTCTGGTACAAAACGATAACTTCTAAATTTTGATAAGTTTGTCCCGCCAGACTTTCCAGGCAATCCCAAACTTTTATTGTATCAAAAAAACAAGTTATGCCTATAGTTACGCAGGGATTTTGAGGGTCTTTGGGTGCTGATTTGATAAATGCTTCGCTCATATATTCAAGTTTTTGGTTAAGTAATTTTTGATTCACTTGTTCTAATAAAGCGCGATCTGGGGCGATCGGCGTTTCAGGACAAGCTAAGATAGCTTCACTGATGGTGCCGGCGAGAGAGTGTACGTCTCCTGGCTCAAACCAGCGCACCCCATCGGTTCTTGAAATTAAACTTAAGGTTTCTTGAAATCCTCCCGTATCTGAAACTACTAAACTAACGGCTAACTGTCCCATCTCTAAAGCGGTATTGGGAAAGTTTTCTTGCAAGCTGCAAAGACAGACAATGGGTGTCGGTGACTGGCTGACTAAATTAATTGCTTCTCGGCTGGATAAATCCGGCAAAATATAGTAATAAAATTTACCCTTTAAAGCGCCATCAATATACTGCTGACTATCCAACCCTTGAAGCTGAGTTGACTCTAATTTGATGATTTTACCAAGAAACAGAATGTAAATTTTCTCGGCTATATCCGGGTTAAGCAACTGAAGGGCCTCTACAAACGTACAGAGTCCTTTTCTCTCCTCTAACCGCCCAAAAAACACCAGCGGTATCTGTTTCCTATCAAGTTGAGTAGTCAAAATATCGGATATTTTTAATCCTTCGGATGGCGAAGCATTCGGACACAAAACATGGGTTTTTAACGGTAAATTATCGCCCGAATGCTTCGCCCCTACATCCGCTGATAAGTTGAGGATAGGAATAAAATAAGGTAAATGAACAGCATGAGCAGTTTTCCAGCCATAACTTTCTACTTTGGATTTTAAAAAGTAGGAGGGAAAGCAACTTAAATCGGCATTGTCATAAGAATATTGTTCGTAGTGACAAGCCTGCCAAAACCATTTCGGATAATCTAGCGTGTATCTGCTATTGACTTCCCGCAACCACTCAAAACCACCGTGATCTGTAACACCAACGAGGCAACTATTACCTAGCACACCTGATTCTTTGGCTTGAATCGTGCGATAACCCAATCCCCAAATTGCGGGAAATTCAACATAAACAACTGCTTCGGGGAAAGTAGCAACAATTGCTTGAGTAAAAAACAAACAGCAGAAACTTTCGCAATCAAAGCATTGACTGATAAAGTCTTCTTGGCATTTCGATAAAATTGCTTGGTGGATAGGTTGAAGATTTAGGACTTTTTCAACTTCGCCGGTAGAGAAGATGTGGTGGAGATGTGGTAGTTGCGATCTCCCTTGGAAGTTTTCATGGCTGTGGCAAAGCAAGAGGATGACATACCAACCTTCTGCTGCTAATTTTTGGCTCAATGTGGTATAATAAGTGCCGATACCGCCATTTTTAGAAAATCCTTCAAATTCGTTACTTGCTAGGATTGCAACTTTTTGAACTGAGGTGTTAAAAGCCTCTAAGAATTGGGACTCAAAGCGTAATTCTGAATGATCAGGACAAAGGATGTGGGATACTAAATTTTCCGGTTGTATTTTCATAATGATAGCAATTAAACAGATATCGTAGATAATAGTTTTGCCACTTCGGGAATCTCACCAATATTTCCAAATTTCTCTCTGGCTTGAATGAGTTCGCGTTTAGCTTGTTCTAAATCTCCCCAATGAATAAAAGCCATGACTTTGGCAGCGGCAATATTTGGACGTAATCCCTCTGTAACGATTTCAAGCGAGTATTCAAAAGCTCGATCGATATCTTCGTAAGAAAAGATACTAAAGGGAGTATCCTGGTCTAGTAGTAAGGTGTCGAGTGGTAGGGGATTGACATATTGAAAGACTGCGGCTTGGTAGAGATTACAATGGTGTTTGAAATATGGCCTCAGTTTATAAATTAATAGATGAATCCAAGCGGTGTAAAAGTGGGCAAAATCATTATAATGGACTAGAGAAGTCATGGGGATTAGATGAGGATAAAAATTTATGAAAATACTTTTTGTCAGTTCCCAACTTTTCATGGCATCTACAAATAAATATTCTATAGGGCGTTGGTTCCAGCCAATTTGAACCACATCTCCTGGGTAAACTGAGATCGAGTGAGTCCAGGGACTAATTCTGCGAACAAACTCGTCCAGAAAACTATCTCCCTGTTTATATCTGCCTTCTAGGGAAGTTCCTTTGACACAGTTATCCATATAGAATGGTTCCCAAATGAATAGATCGTAAGCATGAATGCGTTTATTCTTGACAGTTACTTTAAGATTTTTTTCTAAGCCCTTAGCTGCGGAAATCGTTGCGGAACCAAGCCAGCAGCCCAAATCGATGATTTCGCCTTTACCAGAATACTTATTTTGGGCATAATCTTGGAGAAAAACTTGCTCTTGGGCAGAGGTCATTCCTAATAAGAAAGATGTTGATAAATCTTCATCAAAGGAGCGAGCGCGACTGGGAGTTGTTTTAAAAAATGCTAGCTTCATGTACTCTAGTCGCTGGTTGAGTAACCTTTGATTAACTTGCTCTAAAAATGCGCGTAGGGGAAGGGATGGAGTTTCGGGATAAGCGTCAATAGCGCTGGCAATTTCGCACGCGAGAGACTGGGAGTTTCCTGGTTCAAACCATCGTACACTATTTGAGCGGTCAATCATGTTTAATGTCTCCCGAAATCCCCCCGTATTTGAAACGACTAAACTCACGGGTAACTGTCCCATTTCTAAAGAACTATTGGGAAAGTTTTCTTGAGAACTGGTAAGGCAAACAATGGCCGGTGCTAATTCGTGGACTAGGGCAATGGCTTCTTGGCTAAATAAGTCCGATAATATGGTATAATCAAATTTGCCTCCCAGTTCTTGCTGGATGTATTGCTGACTATCCTGGGGCTGAAGTTTTACAGAATGAAGCGGAACGTTTTTGCCTAAAAATATAAGGTGAAGTTGCTGGCTGATTTTCTCTCCTAATTGCTGAAGGGCATCAATGAAAGTCAGGAGCCCTTTTCTTTCTTCTAATCTGCCAAAAAAGACAATTGGTATCTGTTCCCGTTTGAGGTTAAGCGAGGCTTTCGCTAACATGGGTCGATTTTTATCTAGGGGGGGAACAATTGGGAAACAGTAGGGCAAATGAACCGCGTGGGCAGTTTTCCAGCCATAACTTTTGACTTTTGCTTCCATGAAATAAGACAGGAAAAATGCTAAGTCTGCATTCTCAAAAGAATATTGCTCGTAACTATAAACATTTCTAAACCAATTTCCACCCTCTATAATATATTTCTCCTGGGCTTCATTTAACCACTCTTGACCGCTGTGCATTGTTACGGCTGTGGTGCAATTCTTTCCTAACAAACCTGAACGTTTGGCTTGAATGGTGCGATATCCCAGTCCGCACAAATCGGGAAATTCTACATAAATTGGATATTTGTTAAAGTGCGCGGCTATTGCCTGGATCAAAAAGAGGATTTTATAACTTTCTGATTCTACCCAATCCCATTGCTTAAACTGAGATAAAATTGCTAGATGAACCGGCTGTAGTTCTAAAACTTGCTGGGCTTCAGAGGCGGAAAAGATATGGCGGATATGGGGGACAGTCGATTCTCCATGAAATTGTTTTTGAGTTTGACAGATAATTAAAATAATATATGCACCTTGGGCTGCTAATTTTTGGCTCAATGTGGCATAGTAAGTGCCAATTCCACCGTTTCGGAAAATGCCTTCATATTCAGGAGTGACGAGGATTGCTACGGGTTCTGTGGAGGCAAATAATTTTTCAATAAAGGGTTGCTGGAAGCGCACTGCAAAATGATTTGCAGAGATTTCATTTAGTAAAGTTAATTGATTCATTGCGTAAGTCTTTTTAAGTTGACACTAATGCCCCTACACCTAATCTTCCTATCTTTCTTCAATCTGTTTTTTCACCCAAGCGCGAAAGGCTTTCATTGTTTTATTTCTTCCATCAATTTTACTTTGTTTTAAATACTGGGGAATCACTTCATTAAGCAATAGCAAGCCGGCAAAATGAGGACTTTCAGTAACCTGCACGTAACGCCCCGCTTGCAGCACGTTGATTTCTAATTTTGTCCCGTTAAACCGCCACAATTCTCCGACTCCTAATGCTTCATAATTATTCAACTGGGTGCGGGAGGAAATGTCAATCTCAATGGCTAAATCTGGGGGCGGTTCTACAGTTAAATCGATGCGTCTTTTACCCCGAACGGCTGCTTCGTTTTCGATATAGAAACAGCTATCAGCTTCTAAACCTTGTTGCATTGTTTCGCTTTTAAACGTAGTAGAAGCCAGATTTCTGAACTCAACGTCTAGTTCTTCCAGCAAAATTTCCACTAAGTTGCTAATAATAATTTTATCATCTTCATGTTCCGGTAAGGGTACCATAATTTCTAAAACTCCCTGACTATAATTAATCCGCGACCCCCGTTTTTCACCATACTCCTCTAACATTTCTTCGTACATTTGCCAACTGACATCGGTCATCAGGAGTTGCTGACCGGGGGGGACGATGATTTGTTTAAGTTGGACTTGCATAGTTTCCTCTCTTTTGTGTTAGGGATTCGCCCCTGAATTATCTGGGCCAGTCGAGTTTGGTGCTGCTGAGACTTCACTTTTGGCAATTCTACTGTTTTTTGATGCAGTTGAGCTTGAGACTGTTCTAACTCTGCCTGAGTGGCGTGCAGTTGCAGATCGGACTGTTGTAATTGAGCTTGGGTTTGCTGTAGCTGTTGTCGAGACTGCTCTAGTTCTGCCCCATCTTGCTGCTGCTGAGACTCTAGTTGCTCTACTTGCGATCGCGCCTGGTTGAGTTGTTGGCGATAAGCCTCTAACTCTGCCTGAGTGGTCTGCAATTGTTCCCCTTCCCGTTCCAATTGCGATCGCGCCTGGGAGTGTTCCTCTTTTAGTGCTGACAATTCTCTCGTTTTTTGATGCAATTTTTCGTGAGAATCTACCAACTCAGCTTGATTTTTTTGGAGTTGTTGTCGATACTGTTCGAGTTCGGTCTGAGTAATCTGCAATTGTTCCCGTTCCCGTTCAAATTGCGATCGCGCCTGGGAGTGTTCCTCTTTTAGTGCTGACAATTCTATCGTTTTTTGGTGCAGTTGCTCATTAAATTCTGTTAACTGAGTGTGCAGTTGAGTTTGAGACTGTTCCAGTTCTGCTTGCGTTTGGGATTGTTGGATTTTTAGTTCCTCTAATTGGTCTTGAGTTTGGGATTGTTGGATTTTTAGTTCCTCTAATTGGTCTTGAGTTTGGTGGAGTTGCTCGTTAGACTTTTTTAACTCAGCGTGAGTCTGTCTGAGTTCGTCTTGAAGTTGCTGTGCGGTTAGCATCCAACCTTGAGATTGGGGAGAGAGAATCTGGTTATTTGTTGAAGAAAACTGACTCTCTGTTTCGAGTGTTTCCATAAGCTTTTTTGGTGTTAGGGGTTCGACTTCGTAATCAAAGATGCTTAGACTTTTAACGCCTTCTGATTTTTCACCGATGATGTAGCGATCGTAAAATTCATCTTCTACCTCAAATAATTCTATCTTATCAGAGGCTGGTGACTCTCTGTAACAAAAATGGGTGAGAATTTCTTGAGGAACTAAACTGCATATAGCAGCAACTCTTTCAGTAGCAGTTGTATTGGGTGGCGAACTGTGAAAAAGGCGTTTGTCATAGATCAATGCCTGTCCTGTTTTCATGGGAATGCTAGTAAGATACTGTTGCTGTATAATTGATAAAATATCTTGGCTGTAAGGAAAGCCTTCAAATATCCAAAGGGGTCTGAGCTTTGAATTCAATAAATTGCTTTTTTTGACAACTTGCAGACAGCCATTTTGCTCGTTGACCTCAATAGGTCATAGGTCGTGTTTTAACGGGATGTAACTTAATTGTAAGTTTAGTTAAAATAGGCTATCTGGCAAAAAACAAAGGTATGGCGCTGTTCACTCTCGTTAATCTCTTGCAAAATCTCGCTTCCCAACATCCCGTTCGCGCAGCGTTCCCCCAGGGGAATCGCATTGCCTACACTTTCCTAGAAGATGGGGAGAAACCGATCGCCAGTTTAACCTATCGCTCCTTGGACGAAAAAGCTAGGGCGATCGCCACTTACTTACAATCTCAACTCTCTGTTGGCGATCGCGTCCTGCTAGTATATCCCCAAGGGTTAGAGTCCATCGCCGCTTTTTTCGGTTGCCTTTACGCTGGAGTTGTTGCCATTCCTGCGCCCGCACTCCGCAAGCAGCACGGATGAATCGAGTTTTGCCCTGCTGGAAGCGATCACATCTAATAAGGTCAACCGAGAAATTCTCGCTACAATACCGCTATTTTGGGGAAAAATATGGACAAAAATGATGTACTTGAAATTTACGATGAAGACTATGCCAAAGAATACGATCAAAGGTTTCTTATCAATGAAAGATCCAAAATAGACACTGATTTTGAACAAGAAACTATTAACCAGCTTTTAAGTGAAATCGGTGAAGGATCAACGTGGTTAGATGTTGCTTGTGGTACGGGATATTTTCTAAGCTGCTTTCCATCTGTAAAACGAGCAGGACTAGACATTTCGCCTGCAATGCTCAAAGTTGCTAGACGAGTAAATCCAGATGCTTTATTTGTTCAAGGTGACTATCGTGATGAGCGTTTTCAGTGGAAGAGCAAATGGGATCTGGTGTCGTGTATGTGGTTAGCTTATGGTTATGTAGAGTCATTATCAGAGCTAGAGAAGGTTATTGAAAATTTTGCGGAGTGGACATCTGAACAAGGCGTTTGTTTTGTACCATTCTGTGAGCCAGCAGGACTGGGAACTGGTGAATTAAATCTTCCTTATAGTTGTAATGATTTATATAATAATGATGGATTTGTCCAGTTTGAAGGAGTCATTTGGAGTTGGATAGATGAGAGATCAGGAAAACAACATTTTAATATGCTAGCTCCACAAATGGAATATATGCTTGCCCTATTCAAAAAATACTTTCAACAAGTAGAATTTATTGAATATCCTTTAGTTAAAGGAGCGAAAAGAAAAGCGATAGTTGCTCGCTCTAAAAAGCCAAATCAAACTCCTAAATCAAAAATTAATAATAAAATATCTTCAAGAGTAGAATCTCCCTCATCATTTTTTAAGGTTATTCGAGCCAGTGAATGGTGGCTTTATAAAATAGCACCTCTACTTGCTGTTGCTTATGCTGAAATATTCCTGATTCACCTCCCTCCTCTTCAATCAATAATAACTGTATTGACCTTTTTGCTGTCTATATCTTCCGTAGCTGCTTATGGATATATTGTCAATGACACCTTCGATATCGAAGTAGATCGCAAAGCAGGTAAAAGCAATACAATGGCTCAATTTTTGCCCTGGCAACGCTTTCTATTTTGTCTTTTATTTGTAGCCACAGGTTTTGCCGTACCCATCTTGATGAAATTCGGCACATTAGCAATAATCTTGCTGGCTATCAACTATTTGCTACCAACCCTCTACTCCGCTCCACCGTTACGCCTGAAGGAAAGAGGAATTTGGGGAATCCTTAGTGATGCTGCTGGAGCGCACCTCGTTCCAACTTTATTTGTAGCTGCTACCTTTTTACACCTCAGTACAACAGCACAACCCAACGCTCTAACTTTTTCCGTTATTGCTGCTGCTTGGGCATTTTTTGCAGGGATGCGAGGTATTCTCCTGCATCAACTTTGGGATCGGGATAACGATATTAATTCTAGTATTTCCACCTTCGTCACTCAATTCCCACCTGAATCAGTCCGTCTTTGGATTAATCGCTTAGTCTTTCCCTGTGAAATTATATTATTCTCCGCTTTAGCTGTAGTTCTGTCTCAATTTTCCCCTTGGATCCTCGGCTTCTTTACAATCTATGTGCTAGTCACCCTGACTAAACTCAACGTTACTCAAACACCGCTCGATCCATCTCCCCCAGTCGGACAGAATATTATTCCTCACGACTTGTATGAAGTCTGGCTCCCTCTTGCTTTAGCGATTTTGCTAGTTACTCGCCATCCAGTTTTTCTAATATTTTTCGCCTTGACATTGGTGCTTTTTTATCCCTCCATCAAAATCCGGACGATGGAAGTCGTTAATGTTTTCAAGGCTGTATTCAGCCACCGCAATCCAGCAATTGAAAAAACGCGGCAAAAAGAGCAATTAGAAGAACAACTGGAGAACTTACGAGAACAACTCGCTCTCAAAACTCAGGAACTCGAAGCACAGCAGGTTGAGACTTTGCAAGCGAAAACAGAAACAAATCGACATCGAGAAAGCCTACAACAATTCCAGGAACAAGCTGAAAAACAAATCGAGCCGTTACAAACTCAGCTACAAGAGGCAAAAGCCCAACTGCAACACACTCAATCTGAACTACAGATATCCCAAACTGAATTAATACAATCCCAGTCTCAACTACAGATATCCCAAACTGAATTAATACAATCCAAGTCTGAATTACAGATATCCCAAACTGAATTAGCACAACTCAAGTCTTATCTCCAACAAACTCAGGGAGTAGAGGGGATAATAAACTATTATCGTTTTCGCATCGCATCCAACCCCGACGATATCCAACTTTACCATCAGGCATTGACAATTAAGCCAGATGATGCTCAAAGCCTTTGGCAGCTAGGTAATGCTTTAGTTCGGCAAAATCGCTTTGATGATGCGATCGCCTCTTACCAAACCGCACTCCGATATCACCCAAACAATTTTGAAATACACTTGGAGTTAGGGAAGGTTTTAGAGAAAGAGAAGAAATGGGATGAGGCGATAATCTCTTACCGACGTGCGATCGAGCTAAACCCAGATTACTCTTGGTCGCACCAACACTTAGGGGATGCTTTAGCAGAACTGGGTCAAATCCACGAAGCAAGTGCCTGTTACCGTCGCGCTTTACAGCTTCAACCGAGAATTGTATGAATCGACAGGCGTTAAGAAGAAAGGTTCCCTAATGTTGCTAGAAAACCAAACAAAAAATTTAATCGCGCACTACCAAAAGGCTCTACTGATCAAGCCTGACAATCCTACAGCTTTCTACAAAATTGGCAAACAATATCAGTATTTAGCCGAGTTTAACCGCGCTTTTGATTATTACTTAAAAACCATTCAATCTAATCCCAATAGTAATTCATGTTACCATGATTTAAAAATAGTTCTATTTTTTTCAAATATATTTAACCAATCAATCGACCCAGAGTATTTGCAAATCGGAAGTGATTTACTCAAACAAACAATTAAAATTCAGCCCCAATATTTATTTGCTAAATATTTATTGGGTAATTTACTGAGTCAACAAGGAAAAGTAAAAGAAGCAATTGCTTGTTACCAAACGTTTAGTTATCAACAGATATTGGCATCTCATCCAGAACTAGCTAAACAGCATTGGAATCCTCCAACATCACGAAAGCCAGACTTTATCATTTGTGGTTTACCCAAGTGTGGAACAACTTCGATTTACGGTTATTTAACCTCTCATCCTCAAGTTCTGACTGCTGTTGAAAAAGAAATTAACTTTTTTTCTCACTTTTTTCATCGAGGGCTGGATTATTATTATGCCCATTTTCCGGCGATTGTAAATAATAATTACTTAACTGGTGAAGCAACTCCCTCATATTTCTTTTGGGCGAATCCTCAACAAATTTTTCAGTTATTTCCCAATATTAAGTTGATTTTTTTATTCAGGAATCCCGTTGACAGAGCAATTTCATCCTTTTACCTTTTCAATCGTTTAGGGATTAGACAATTTTCTTTAGAAACAACTTTTAATTTTAGTATTGAATCTCTCAAAAAAAGACCAGATTTTGATTTGTTAAGCGTTCAAAAGAAGAAATTCAGCACCGACTCTTTGCTCGAAGAAATTTCATTAATGCATACAATACCGAGCGTGTATATTTATTTTATGAAAAGATGGATGAATGTTTTTCCAAAGGAACAGCTTTTAATTCTCAAAAGTGAAGATTTTTATAGCAACCCCTCAGCCACAATGAAGCAAGTTCATCGTTTTTTGAACTTACCAGATTATCAACTGGCTGAATATCGTAATTACAATCCAGGTTCGTATTCTCTCATATCTGATAAATTACGTCAACAATTAGTGGAGTTCTTCCACCCTTATAATCAGGAACTAGAGGAATATTTAGGTATGGAGTTTAACTGGGAGTGATTAGACCTCTTGCAAAAAAAATCTATGCTATAATAGAAGGTTTTCAATTTAATCCCCCTAGAGCTAACTCATAATT
>NZ_JAUBSB010000081.1:0-19434 GCF_036702135.1 Microcoleus sp. LAD1_D3
TGTCTCTAAGCTATTCTCTACTATCACACCTGGTAAATTTAGCAATTGTGTCATTAATCTTTTCATTGCTTTACTTACAGCGGATTCCAGGTTTATGAAGTACAGTAGCAGCAGCTTGTAAACCAGTTTTTAAAGTGCTTAATATTAACCAACTCAAGCGCCGTAGCTAGTAAAATATCAACCATCTTGGTAGTAGTGGGCGAAAACTTACGTAAAAAAGCTTTGAGTTGTGACCACCATAATTCGATTGGATTAAAGTCAGGAGAATAGGGTGATAAATTCAGAACACTCGCACCAGCGGCTTGAATCAGGGGTTCAATCACCGCCAACTTATGGGCTGGTAGATTATCAATTAACTTCGACTGCACCCTCCCATAATTTTGGCACTAAGCACTGTTCCACAAAAACTGCAAATGCCTGACTATCCATCGACCCGTTGAGCGTCATTAATCCTACTACTTTTTTTAAGCTGATTGCTCCAATAACTGTGACTTTAGCACCCCGATAAAATGGTTTTAAATCATAGACTCTACTACCACATTTTGAACGTGTATGGGTTCGTATTAACCCCAATAGAACGCCCATTTCGTCCAAAAAAACGAGATTGTCAGGGTCGATATTTTTCACTTTGTCCCAATATTCACACATATAAAGTTGCACTCGGTCGGTGGCAGATAGACTACTCCGTATTGTCTTTTTTTTCGCGTCAGATTTTGTTTGATTAATTCGCGACACATCATACGCTTAACTGACAGATTGTTGGTAGCTATCTAGCCAATATTCACAATATTCTAATAAGGTACTATCCGGATATTTTTCTACCATCTGGGTCAATTGAGCTGTGGACGAGTGTAACACACTTTTAAGGCTTCCACCCTGTTTTTTTAGTTGAACGTGACCAGTCGTTTGTTTTTGTTTTAAGATTTTTTGAACAAACGCTTTACTCACATCAAAACGTTGGGCTACTTTCCTGACTGATGTATCACCTTGTTCATAGGCTTTAATTATTTTTTTACGAAACTCGATCGAATAAGCTTTCATTTTTTCTGGTGATGTACTGAATGTAGTGTATTACATATACATGGAATTTGCTGTAAATAATCCTCAACTTTTAACATTTTAGCATACTAAACACGGAAGAGCCAAAAAAGGACTGTATCAAATGAGCCACATAATTATTGCCAGGTAAGCACTCTGGCAATTCCTGAGTCAGGAGTAATAACTCATTTAAAAGAATTGGGATTTATAAAGTTGTTTAGAAAAAGCTTTAAAAAAGAGGCGTCTAGACACTAGATTTTCTCTTGACCAAAGTGAGAAAAAATCCCTGAGATTACAAGAGATGAATTTATCACAATTCATAATACTCATTGGCAAATTGAAACCTTTCATAGAGCTATCAAGCAAGTATGTGGAATTTGTCGGTTCATGGTAAGAGATACCTGTGCAATCAAGACTCATGTATTTTGTTCACTTCCAGATGAGTGTTAAATTAGAGTTGATGCGGTCTGAAAAAATAATTAGTAACTCGTATGAAGTCCAAAGGAATCTATTCACTTCAGTTATAAGTGAGCCGATTTTAGCCAACTTTAGTAGTGGTGGCCTTGTCTAGAGTACATAGATGATGTTTTTTGTCAATGCGTAAGTCCTAGAATTGAAGCATTGACCCCACGGATAAATTCGGGGGCTTGTTTCTCGGATACAGGTTTTTTATTTCTCCACGGATGAATCCGGGGGCTTGTATCTTGGATGAAGAAGGTCAGAGTTGGCAAAATATGGGAGCGATCGGGCTAGTCAGTCGCTAATTCCGGTTTTGAAGGGTAGTTTGCCGATCGAATGGACGACGATCAATTGCCGGGCCGGCGATTCCCTACGGGATAGCTTCGCTTCACGGGGAAGCTAAAAAACTGAGCGCAAAAAACGGCCCTGGCAATTGCCTTAACGAAATGCACATAAATCTCATCCTAATCTCAAATTTAATTTTTTATTTAGAAAAGCCGATCGTTAAATTTGTTAGGGTTTCCTAACAATCGGCAGACTCAAAATACATTTTTAATTCAGCTATAGAAATAAATTAACCACAGTCACCGCTCGATCTTGCTGTAGCCTAGCTTCTTTAAGAAACGAGGGCATCTACCAAAGCGCTCCAAAACAAAGATAAGGTATTTCAAGCCGTAGTTTTTTTGAGGCAGACTTGAATTTAATTATCAGATTTTAAGACAAATTAAATTTATTTCCAGCTCTCTTGATAGGTCAACAAAATAAATTAGGGTCGCGATCACAGGGTGACTGTGATCGATCGCACAATCAATAACGTTATTAACGTGCAGCTTATAAAAGATGCAGGCAGTCGAGCCAAATGGCTTATAGCTTTAAGCACAATTGCGGATGACTGTCAGGGTACAAATCCAGAAAATTGTAGTTAACAACGTTAAAAAGTAGGGGAATTGATCGGGTGCGAGTTAATAAAAAAACGAGGTTGATCATGACGGGTATTTCACAAATATCTTCAAAGTCTTTACCTGCAGCCGACGAAATTCAACACGGGGATAGTCTGGCATCGCAGGGTATTACCGGATGGGACAATGACCAATTCCCAGAGGCTAAAGGCGTCAGCGTTTCTTCCTTAACCGTTAGCTGGGCAAAAAAATATTACAGTACAGTTGCCGCACGAGAAAACCAAGCCCCGCGACAAATTCTCCCAAGCCTAGAGTTAACTAACTTTGAGGAAAATCGAGCCCAAATAGTTGACAAGTTGAAAGATACCCTGAAATTAGCTAGCGAGATAGCTTGGAGTAGAGTAGAAGCTCTTTTAGGGGAACAAATACAGCGGCACGCGATAGATCCAAGCTTAATTAATTCTTTAGAAATTGCCGCCGATTCTCGCACCTTATATTGGAAAGCAATAGATGCTTATGCCGATAGAGAACCTGTTTTCCGCTTGTCAGTGCTGGTGGGAAAAGATCTTATCAAAGTGAGGCGAAAATACTCGGAGACTGATCCGTTAGTGCTGGGATTTGTGACGGTGGAGTTTCAATACATTAGCAAAATCTTGTTAGGATGTCTTTCGGAGTCAGAGAGAGCAGAATTTGCACCATACTTAAAAGTTATAGACGACTACCTACACATTCCCTACGGAGAGATTAACGAGGCGGCGGCGAATCAGCCCGCGAATTCAAGAGCTTTATTAGCCGTTCAGCATTTGTTGCAGCATACGACTCAGATTGCCAGTGCAGTGTACGCTCGAGCTAGTTTCCAGCATCAAGGATACCGCAGCAGCAGCGGTTATTTGAGCGATCGCGAGGTAAAAATTTCTGGTATCCGGGATGTAGAGATTTTTCAAAGCTATTTGTGCTGGTGCGTTTTGGAAGGTAGCATTCACCCGGTACAGCAAGAATTGTTTCCACTTTGCGTGATGTTGTATCCGAAACTTCATGTAAGTTGGGAGTTGGTGCAGGATATGCTGCTGATTTTGTTTTGGGAAATATGCGAGCGACTTCCTCCGGAAGATTTAACGATATTTTTACCTTACTTGCGTACTTTGACAGAGATGTTTTCCAGGGATGTGTTTGATAATTAGGTAATGGCTAATTGGTAATTGCTTCAAAATTTACCAGTTGTTTATTTAAAACTAAAAGCTGCGACTGCCAAACATCCCCAACCGACAATAAAAGCCACTCCTCCCACAGGGGTAATGGCACCCAGCCATTTGATGTCAGTCAAACTCAGGGCGTACAAACTGCCGGAAAAGATGATTGTGCCGACAATAAAAGCCCATCCAGCCACTGCAAAAAAGGTTTCAGACTCTTGGGCATGGCTCAAGAGTAAAGCGACGAGTAATAGAGCCAGGGCATGGTACATTTGATATCGGGCACCGGTCTCAAAAATGGTTAAAGCCCGATCGCTCAATTGATTTTTCAAAGCGTGGGAGGCGAAAGCACCGCCTGCAACGGATAAACCTCCGAAGATGGCTGCCGCTGCTATAAAAATGCGAATTAAAATTAGCGTTGACATAATATTTATTGAATTGGGAAGAAGAAAGAAGGAAGAAGGAAGAAGGAAGAAGGAAGAGGGAAAAACATCTAATTGTTGATATCGAATGTGTGCGGTGCGTGCCTTAGTTGTCATTGCGAGCCTCCGCGAAGCAATCGCAGAGTATGGAGGTGCACTTGCCTAACGTGGGTAAGGGAAGGTGCGCGGGGCGCACCCTAGGTTTATGATAAATTATCTTTTTTGCAGATATTTTTAACCTATTTCCGCACAGCTTCCAGCAAGCGAGAATAGTAAAAGCTAGTGCTAGTCATCGCTGTTCTGTTAATAACAAAACCATTGTTTTCTAAGATTTTGATAATATCAGCTTCGCGGTGCTGGTAAGCGCGAGTAGTTTTGCTCGGGCCGGGAAAAAGTTCGCCAATTTTTTTGAGGGCGGTGAGTGCTAAAGTTTTGGGCGCAAAACTAAGAATTAGTCGCGATTCGGCGATCGAACTTAGGTGAGCGATCATTTCTGCAGCCTTATTTTGAGGATAGTGGATTAGCACATCCAAACAAATCACGGTGTGGAATTTGCCGGTTAAAGCTTCCAAATCTTGGGCGGCGAAGGAGATGTTGTAGAGCTTGCCGGGAACTGCTGTCGATCGATCGTAAGCTTCTGCTACCATCTTTTCAGAGATATCGCTAGCGCAAACAATTGCCCCAGCGTCAGCCAGAGGAATGCTCAGAGATCCTACACCGCAGCCAGCATCGCAGACACACAGCCCAGGCAAATTTCCGTCAGCTTGCAGCCATTCGATGACTGTATCCACCGTTTTCTGGTGCCCGGTGCGGATGTCTAGCTGAACTTTATTGACTTTCCCGTCACCGTAAATTCGCTGCCAGCGATCGAAGCCCGTCGAGTTAAAATACTGTCTAACTATAGTCTTGTCGTCTACCAAATTCATCGATTTGCCTGCTGCTGAGTTATTGCCAACGGTTAAATATTATAAAGCCGCAGCGGCAGTTATTGTTAACCGAAAGTAATTTAGTCCGGGCCCCCCGGATTTATCAGTGGGGTCAGTTCTTCAATTTTCAATTCTTTAATCTAAAATCTAAAATCTAAAATCGATTGACACTCCCCACCCAATTAAATTGAGTTAGATTTATTGATAGAGGCATCGCAACTCGAACAATCCCGAATTGAGAAACTAATTTAATAAAAATCGAGTTGCAGCCGATCGCACATTCGAGCGATAATTTTAATCAGCCCTAACTTTAAAAAATATGGTGCTACAAGATCATTTCCGCCCGCCGCTGTCGGTTCGCCGTCACTGGCACGCCTTTCACAACGCCTGGGCGACTTACATTGCATCCGATTTGAATGCCAAATTACCCGCAAATTACTTTGCCGAGCCCAACGTGCAGTTTGGGATTGAAATTGATGTAGCAGCTTTTGAGGAATCGTTACCGGAGTTGGAGAACCCAGAGACGGTAATTCGTTTGCCAATAGATTTCCCAAATAATTGGATGTCACCCCCAGTCCAAAGCGTGCCTTTTCTAACTGCGGCGGAAACCGTGCAAGTCAGTATTTTTAACACTGAAGCGGGCCCGGTATTAGCCGGTGCAATTGAATTAGTAAGTCCTGCCAACAAAGACCGTTCTACTCATCGCGGTGGTTTTGTTTCTAAGTGCGAGACGTATTTGCGCCAGGGAATTGGGTTGGTAATAGTTGATGTTGTGACGGGAAGGAAGACAAATCTTCATAATGAATTGTTAGCCCGTCTGGCGGGAGGAAGCGCTTCGCCCTTGGACGCTGACCTCTATGCTACAGCTTATCGACCGATCGAGCGAGACGGCAACCAATGCCTCGATATTTGGCAGGAAAAACTGGCTGTGGGCTGCGCGCTTCCTGCTTTACCGCTGTGGCTACGGGGCGATATTTGCTTGGCTGTGGAATTAAACACTATTTACGATCGAACTTGCCGAGAACACCGAATTGCTGTTAGCAGCGCTTAGCATCAGGACTCTTCGTCCTCACTACGAACTCTACTGCGCGAGAAACTAATGGCATGGAAACTAAATGGAACCACTTAAAACAACCGATGCCAAGTCAATTCTTTTGTCGCCGCATTTAAATTCCACCGCAACAATTGAGTTGCTGAGTGGCCAATAATTCCCGCAATTCCGATCGCCCTTCTCGGAGATTCTGTTGCCAGGGCGATCGCACTTTCGGCATCACAAATCCCCCACTCCACCAAATTCTGCACTCCCGCCAACAGCGGCAGAGTTGTACCCGCCAAAGTAGCAGATTCCAGGGGCGAGTGGTAATCTAATCTTACCCAAGCTGTACCTTTTCTGACTTCAATTTGTCGGGAATCCCAAGGATAAACACCGTCAGGCAAACCCAAAGGAGCCAAAGCATCGCTCACCAAAAAAATGCCTTTTTCATACCTACCAGCGCGCAGCAAAAAATCAATCATTGTCGGAGAAACGTGCTTCCCATCAGCAATTAAACCACATTTTACGCCCGGACAAACAATTGCCGCTCCCAACAAACCCGGTTCTCTGTGGTGCAAACTCGGCATCGCATTAAAAGCGTGAGTTACCATTGAAGCTCCCCGCTCAAATGCTTGTTGGGCTTGCTCTGCCGTCGCTTGGGAATGTCCGAGACTGACCGCAATTCCCAAACTTTGCAAATAGGAAATGACTTCGCCAGTGCTGTCTAACTCAGGCGCTAAAGTAATTATTTTGACAATATCTGCACAATCTCCTAAAACTTGCTTGACATTTTCTATAGTTAGCGGTAATAAAAACTCAACTGGGTGAGCACCTCGCTTTTGGGGGTTGAGAAAAGGGCCTTCGAGGTGAACACCAAGAATTTCGGCTGTTTTGGTTTTATTGATTGCCGGAGCAGCGGTTTGTACAGTGCGGATATAATCAGCAATAGTCGAGAGCGATCGCCTAAACTTATACAGTGAAGTTGTCACCAAAGTCGGCACAAAAGCATCGACTCCCTGATTCCACAAAAATTGACAAATTTTCGGCAAAATTTCAATATGTTTGCTTTCTAAATCGGGAAAAGCAAAACCGAGGGCTCCGTTAATCTGCAAGTCAACACCGCCCAGAGAAAGCCAATCGCCTGCTACATCAAGCACTTGCAAATCGGGAGGACAAATCCGTTTAAATACGGCGTCCATCGGGCAAACTTCTTGAATAATACCCGTTTTGTTAACAGCAAGCATCTGCAAATCCTTGCAACCGGGGAGGCGAACATTGAGAATATCTGTGCGGGCGGCAGTTGGGGTTGTGGCTTCAGTCATCCGATTTTAGATTTTAGATTTTAGATTTTAGAATTAATATTCGCTACGGATAAATCCGGTGGCTGGCGATGAGGAGGGGGAGCTTTTTGCTTTTTGCTGGCTCCAGGGCTTCTCAGACGGGGGATTGTGCCCAAATTGCTTTTAAGGGTCTGTTTTGGTACAAAATATCTAAATTTGAGTTAACGCAATCATTTAAAATTAGCATTTATCTGAAATCTCAAATCTGAAAATTTTATGAATCAAGCGACAGTTGGAATTATCATGGGTAGCGATTCGGATTTGCCAACCATGAAAGATGCGATCGCGGTTTGCGAAGAATTCAGTGTTGCTTGCTCCGTGGCGATCATCTCGGCGCACCGCACCCCTGATCGCATGGTGGAATACGCCGAAACCGCACACCAAAGAGGCTTGAAAGTCATTATCGCAGGTGCCGGGGGAGCAGCCCACCTTCCGGGTATGGTAGCATCTTTAACGCCCTTGCCAGTAATTGGGGTGCCGGTACCGAGCCGCCACCTGCAAGGCCTAGATTCGCTGTACTCGATCGTGCAAATGCCAGCCGGGATACCCGTAGCAACAGTGGGGATCGGCAACGCTAAGAATGCTGGCTTGCTGGCAGTTCAGATACTGGCAGCTCATCAGCCAGAATTGCTAGAGCGAGTTTTGCATTACCGCAAAAATTTGTCCGAATCTGTACTGAAAAAACAAAATCAACTAGAAGAGCTAGGCTATCATAACTATCTCAATCTCAACAAATAATCCATAAACTTTTGTAGTAAGATTGGAAAGTTTTCCGAATATTGCTGAGCTTACTAGCCGTAAAGAGGGTAAAAGTGATTAAAATGACTGTCGGAAAGAAAAAGTCGAAACAACTCAGGCGGGATGCTTTAAATTTGCCAGCAGCTAAATTTTTTACGAAAGTTAACAGGTTGAAGAAGTTACCACGGGCGATCGCCCGCCTCAGCCCAAGTTGGCAAGCCTGCATACCTTTAGCTGCAATCATCGTCTTGGTGTGGGGATATGCGGCGGTAGCCCAAACAGCTCCCGCGCCAACCACCGAGGAACAATTAGCCAGCCTTAAGGTGGGCATGGATACCATGTGGGTCATGGTGGCGGCGATGATAGTGTTCTTTATGAACGCCGGTTTCGGTATGTTGGAAACCGGGTTTTGCCGCCAAAAAAATGCCGTCAACGTGCTGTCCAAAAACTTGATTGTTTTTGCGCTTTCTACGATCGCATTTTGGGCCATCGGGTTTGCCTTAATGTTCAGCGACGGCAACGGTTTTATCGGCAGCAGTGGCGGATTTTTCCTGTGGAACGTAGCTGACAACAGCCCCGCCACAGGAGACGCTTATCAAGGCATTTTCAGCGCATTAAACTGGACGGGAGTCCCCCTCAACGCTAAATTCTTTTTCCAATTAGTTTTTGCGGGAACTGCTGCGACGATCGTTTCTGGAGCCGTTGCAGAGCGAATTAAATTCCTTGAATTCTTAATTTTCAGCTTGCTGCTAGTAGGCATTGCTTACCCGATTACCGGACACTGGATATGGGGGGGAGGCTGGCTGGCAAAAGCCGGCTTCTGGGATTTTGCCGGTTCGACAGTGGTTCACTCGGTAGGCGGTTGGGCGGCTTTGATGGGAGCGGCATTTTTGGGGCCGCGGCTCGGCAAGTACCGCGACGGCGATACTGTGGCGATGCCGGGACACAATATGAGCATTGCCACCCTGGGTTGTTTGATTTTGTGGTTCGGTTGGTTCGGGTTTAATCCCGGTTCGACAATGGCAGTCGATCCAAATGCGATCGCCCATATTGCGCTCACCACCAACACTGCGGGTGCTTTCGGGGGAATTGCTGCAACCATTACTGCTTGGCTGTACCTGGGTAAACCTGACCTTTCGATGATTATCAACGGCATCCTCGCCGGCTTAGTCGGGGTAACAGCGAGCTGTGCTTGGATCAACGTGCCCAACTCTGCCATTATCGGCACGATCGCCGGTATCCTGGTAGTTTTCGCCGTAACTTTCTTCGACAACTTGAAAATTGACGACCCTGTAGGAGCAACTTCAGTTCACTTAGTCTGTGGCATCTGGGGAACTCTGGCAGTTGGGCTGTTTGCTGACGGGCCTACAACTGGACTTTATACCGCAGGCCCCGAAGCCGGATTGCTTGTGGGCGGAGGTTTCGGTCAACTCTGGGCGCAGTTGGTCGGCATTATTTCTGTAGGCGGGATGACCGTGCTGCTGAGTACGATTTTTTGGCTGGCACTCAAAGCTTTGCTGGGTATCCGCGTTTCTGCTTTAGAGGAGGCTGAAGGTTTGGATATCGGCGAACACGGGATGGAAGCTTATACCGGGTTTGTGAAGGAAACGAGCTTGGACAACAGAAGTGAGAGCAGCTACGGCGGTTATGGTGGGGGTTCTGGGGGCAAGACTACCAAACTGTAGAGCGTGCGAAGAAATCAATTAATTCAGCTTTCGTGGTCTAGATTAGCTATTTATCAGCTAATTCACGCCTTTATTCAGAAAAACCACAATCTGAAATAGCCCCCAACTTATGGCTGTCTATCGTTGTGCTCGCGTTTCAATCTTCGATGCGAACGCGGGCATAATTTTATTTTTAGTTGACCTTTAATGGCTGACATATGGCGTGGCACAATTTGAGGATGATTATGGTGGGGTGTCCCGCCTGCTGTGAAAATACACGCCTTCGGGCTACGAGAGTCCATCCGACAAAAAAATCAAAATCATCCCGCTATTATGCAACGCCTTACATATAGTAGTTTCCGATTGCATGAGATGTGCGCCGGTAATTGGTAATTGGGAATTGAGAATCTGTAACTGACGAGCTTTGTAAGCTGGTGTATTGATTAGAGTTTACCGGCAATTGCTTTAAGTTCTTCAACGACGCCCTTGTTCTTGGGATTCTTGCTGCCATCAACGCGGGCGGAGACAACAGTGATTATTTCTAGTATATCTTTAGCTAAATCCTCGTCACAGCTAGTATTTTCGGTTTGATTTATAATCACTACCTCTGTCCCAAAGTGTTCGCACAAATTAAAAATTAGTTCAGAACCAAATCTCAAAAGTCTGTCTTTGTGAGTTAATACCAATCTTTCTACTTGATTGTCTGCGATCGCCCGAATTAGATGTTGTAAACCCCGCTTACTGTAATTAACCCCAGAACCCACATCATCAATGATTTGGAATTGCCAGCCGTGAGATGCACAAAACAATTCCAAAACTTGTTTTTGTCTGTCTAAATCATCTTTTTGGTTGTGACTGCTAACCCGAGCGTAAGCAATGGTTAAAGCGCCGTTGGGTTTTAAGCCGAGAAGATGAGCTAGGTCATAGCGTCTGTGACCATTAGCGGTGCGTTCCGGTATTAGCTTGCCTTCGGCTTCCCATCTTCGCAAGGTGGAAGCGCTCACACCTTTAAGTTTGGCTGCTTCAGTTATAGTTAATTTTTTCATTTTTGGATTTTAGCATCAGAAATGGGTAATTTCGGTAAGTTTTAGATATATTTTTGTCCGGGTCTGGTGGTTGGACAAATCCGATTGCGGTGCCAGAAAGTTTGGTAGGCAGATTTTTTATGGTAAAGTAGTGCGAAAAAGCAAAGTTCTGCATCGCCGTCGCGCCCAACACAGCACAGTGCTTGATTCTTACAAGAATTGAGGCTTTAATTGAGTGGTAAAATTTGATGCAGCAATCAGTGCAAATTATTCGGTGTGAGGCCTGCAAATAGCTTGAGTTTATGGAGAAGTTTGGAGGAGGTAGCAGAAGTAGAACTCATAAATCCCTCTTAGGGATGGAAGTTAGCCGATCGAAAGCTGTTCCGGTTTGGGCTTTGCTATCTTTGGTGACGAACGGGGTACTGATAGTTACAGTCGCTCAACTACTGCTGCGGGGACACAACTTGACAGAAAGCTTCCAGGCGAATGATGCGGTGACGGCAGAAGCGGCCCAGGAACAAATTGGCCAATCGGCGATCTCTGCAAAGGCAGTGCTAGACGTGCCCGTTCCCGGGCCACGACATAAATGGACTTACCAGCAGTGGGTGACGCAGTTGGGTCGCGAAGCTGAGGCGGCGGCGGCGAATCGACCCTCAAGACTGAGTGTTTTGGCTGGGGATTCTCTAAGTATGTGGTTTCCGACCAAGCTGTTACCAGTTGATAGAATTTGGCTGAATCAAGGGATTTCGGGGGAGACTTCCCTGGGTTTGCTGAAGCGGTTGCAGTTGTTCGATAGAACTGCCCCGGATACGGTGTTTGTGATGATTGGGATTAACGATTTGTTGCGGGGGACCAGCGACGAAGGGATTTTGGACAACCAGCGACAGATTATTCGCGATTTGCGGTGGGCTCACCCCAAAGCACAAGTTGTTGTGCAGTCGATTTTGCCCCACAGTGGGGAACAAGCTACTTGGGAAAATCGCGATCGGCTGTTGGCGATTCCTAACAGTCGGATTAGGGCAATAAATCGACGGCTGAAAGAAATTGCTAGTTCGGAAAATGTTTTGTATCTGGATTTGTACCCGCTGTTTGCGGATGCTGACGGCAATTTGCCAACCGAACTCAGCACAGACGGCTTGCACCTTAACGATCAAGGTTATCTGGTTTGGCGATCGGCCCTGCAACTGTTCGATCAGATGCAGTTGAAAAATGAGTCATGAGTTATTAGTCATTAGTTAGAAAGATCAAGGATAAAGTAACATTCTCCCCACCTCTCCCCCTCTCCTCCTCCCACTCTCCCCAACTCAAAACTCTTACCTTCTCCTCAACTCCCCCTCTCCGATTACTCTGCTATCACTGGCTATGTCAAGTATCGACTGATAGATTAAGAAATATGATACTTAGCTATTTTGTATAGTGTGATACAGAATAACTGTTTATACAAATGGTGCAATCCAAAAGGCATAGACCATTAGATTGATAGTTGACGAATATAGATGAGTCCGGCTATACGGAGTCGGGGGGTTGAAGATTGGGGAATTATCTATTGAAGATTTGTTCCGCTACAACAGGGACTTAAAACCAAATAACTATTGCATCTAAAATCCTCACATCTAAAATCGGCTCGGTCTTCCCTGAAAATTGCTGAGTATGAAAAGGTACAACTAACGTGATCAAAAAAAGTTTAACGATCGGCATCATTGCGCTGTGGCTGTTAAGCGTGCCGCTGACCGACAATGCCTTAGCTCAAGATGCTGGTGCCGCTGCGGCGGTGGCGCCGAATCCGATCAACAGCGGCGATACCGCCTGGATGTTGATATCCTCAGCACTGGTATTACTGATGACACCGGGGTTGGCGTTTTTCTACGGGGGACTGGTGCGATCGCGCAACGTTCTCAACACCATGATGATGAGCTTAGTCATGATGGGAGTGATTGGCGTCACCTGGACGTTGTGGGGCTACAGTTTAGCCTTTGACGTTTCTACTCCAGCGTCCGAAGGCTTTGGTAAAGGGATCGAAAGCTTCATCGGTGGCTTCGACTGGATGTTCTTGAACAAAGTGACGGCGGACACACCAGATCCGATCGGCTATGCACCGACAATACCCCACCAAGTCTTCATGGTTTACCAGATGATGTTCGCCATCATCACTCCAGCCTTGATTTCCGGGGCGATCGTCGAACGGGTAACATTTAAAACCTATTTCTGGTTCGTGCTGCTGTGGTCTACCTTCATCTACTCTCCTTTAGCCCACTGGGTTTGGGGTAGAGGCTGGCTGGGGGCGATCGGAACTCTGGACTTTGCCGGCGGCACAGTCGTGCACATCAGTTCCGGTGTTTCTGCCGTTGTCGCAGCTTGGATGATCGGGCCCCGCAAAGACCACTTGAAGAAGCCCCACACCCCTCACAACGTACCCTACGTCTTGCTTGGAATTGGGATGCTGTGGTTCGGCTGGTTTGGCTTCAACGGCGGTAGCGCTTTGGGATCTGGTTCTTTAGCAACAGTGGCTTTTGTCACCACCATGATTTCTGCAGCAGCCGGGGGTTTAACTTGGACAATTGTGGAATGGGTGCTCAGAGGCAAACCGACAGCAGTGGGAATTGCCAGCGGTTTCCTAGCGGGATTGGTGGGAATCACACCTGCGGCTGGATTCGTGCTTCCAGTGGGAGCGCTTTTGATCGGATCGATCACTTCGGTTTGCTGCTTCTTTGCGGTTAGTTGGCGGGCTAAGCTGGGATTTGACGACTCTTTGGATACCTTCCCGATTCACGGCGTCGGCGGGACTGTGGGCGCGATTCTGACTGGCCTGTTTGCGACTAAAGCGGTTAACGCTGCCGGAAATGACGGGCTGTTTGCCGGGAATCCGGGGCTAATCGTCACCCAGTTTGTAGGCGTTCTAGCTACTTACGTGTTTGCGGCTGTCGGCACTTTTGTGATCCTGAAAATTTTGGAACAGTTTATGGAACTGCGAGTATCCTCATCTGCTGAAGACAAAGGTTTGGATATTGACCTGCATGGGGAAGAAGCTTACGGTGAGGATTTTGCTGGCGGTTTCACTTCGTTTGAATCGGGTTCTCCTTTTGCGCCGAAGAAGGTTTGAAGCTGATTTTCTGTGGGAGTTCGATCGTGTAGAGACTCAGCTATCTGGGTCTCTGCAATTTTTTTAAGTTTTTTTTAACGAACCGCGAAGACGCTAAGAGCGCGAAGGAAGAGGTATAAAGGTGCTGTTCCACCTGTTCGCCCAATTGTCTCATTCTTCTTTCTTCTTCCTTCGCGTTTTTCGCGTCTTCGCGGTTCATTCTTTCTTTCCTCTCAATTCAATGTGTCGATCGTATAAATAGCATATCCCCTCTTCGCTACTGAGCCAATAATCGCGATCGCACCCCAGGCATTCTAAAATCAAAGGTAATTAACCTAGATTTCAACTCGATACCGCATGGATACTAAAGCTTTTAAACGATCGCTCCAACAGTCTGAAAACTACCACCGCAAGGGTTTCGGACACGAAGCTGAGGTAGCTGGCGTGATGCAGACAGCTTATCAAAGCAGTCTGATCCAGCAAATTCGCGACAATAATTACAGGCTGGAACGCGGCGCAGTCACGATCCGGCTGGCTGAGGCTTTTGGCTTTTGCTGGGGGGTGGAACGCGCTGTAGCTATTGCTTACGAGACTCGCCAGCATTTCCCCTCGGAACGGATTTGGATTACTAATGAGATTATTCATAATCCGTCGGTCAATCAGCATTTGCGGGATATGGAAGTTGGTTTTATTGCTGTTGAAAATGGGCAGAAAAATTTTTCGGTTGTCGATAGTGGCGATGTGGTAATTTTACCGGCTTTTGGGGCGAGCGTCCAAGAAATGCAGTTGCTTAATGATAAGGGCTGCAAGATTGTTGATACTACTTGTCCTTGGGTTTCTAAGGTTTGGAATACTGTTGAGAAGCACAAGAAGAGGAATTATACTTCCATTATTCACGGTCAGTACAAGCATGAGGAAACTGTTGCTACGAGTTCTTTTGCTGATAAGTATTTGATTGTGCTGAATTGGCAAGAAGCTGAATATGTCAGCAATTATATCTTGCAGGGGGGCGACCGCGATGAGTTTCTTGCTAAATTTAGCAAGGCTTATTCTGCTGGTTTTGACCCAGATGTGGATTTGGAAAGCGTTGGTATTGCTAACCAAACTACTATGCTCAAAACTGAGACAGAGAATATTGGTAAATTGTTTGAAAAAACGATGATGCGAAAGTTCGGACCGGAGAATTTGAACGAGCATTTTCAGAGTTTTAATACTATCTGCGATGCGACTCAGGAACGGCAAGACGCTATGTTAAGTTTGGTTGAGGAAAAGTTAGATTTGATGCTGGTGATTGGGGGTTTTAATTCTTCTAATACTACGCATTTGCAGGAAATCGCGATCGACAAAACTGTTCCTTCTTATCACATTGATTGTGCGGAGCGCATTTTACCGGGAAATCGGATCGAACACAAGCCTTTGGGGGCCGATTTGGTCGTAACTGAAGGTTGGTTACCGGATGGTAAAATTGTAGTCGGCGTGACTTCGGGTGCTTCTACGCCTGATAAGGTTGTTGAAGATGCGATTGATCGCATTTTGGCAATGAAAGCGACTGCTGTTGTGTAATTATTATATTGTTTCGGCACTGCACTCGGAATCATCATTTTCTCAGTGCAGTGCGATCGTCCAAGTCTTCAACAGACTATCAACTCCAATTGCTCTTCATTCCCTCTTGATGCTGAAAATTACCCGCGTTAACCTGCGTTTATCTGCGGTTAGTTTCCCTAGCAATTTCTCCCCTACGTCCCAAAAATTATTTTTTTCAGAAATCATGAAAAATTCGCCTTTTTTTTGGGGGAAAAAGCTTGACACTGGTCGCTTGACGAGGTATCATTTAATAATGGGAATATTGCCTAAATTAAAATTTATATCACCACTTGCATTATTTAAAATATACCCCAAAAGTCAACTTAAGTCAATAGGTAAAAACTCTTTTCTTTGCGCCACGATGTGAAACTGTGAAAGCAGCATAATCGATGCAACAAAACATGGTGAATAAAGCTTTGTTAACCATCCTAGATTGTGTGGGGCCTGCCTGAATCACGAGAGGTAAGAGAGCTATTTCTGGCATCTCCGACTTAAGGGGGATGCCAGGAATATCTAGACTAAAATAGGAACAAGATTGATCGCAGATTTGAGCCTTAAATTTATAGTCTTTAGTCGCTCTATAGGCCCGCGCCAAAAATTCGAGTAGTCCGTATCCAGCTAAAATAAAAAAAAGCAGGACTCGCACGCCGACTATTTCATGAAACAATCGCTGACTCCCCAAATCACCGCAGGTATCGGAATGGTCGTGGCCCTGCTAATTTTCAATGCGGCAACTTCCTACCACAACACTCTCAAGTTAATCGAAAACGAACACTGGGTGAGCCACACTCAGCAAGTTTTAACCGAACTCGAAGCCACGCTTTCCACCTTAAAAGATGCTGAAACCGGACAGCGCGGTTATTTGCTGACCGGAGAAGAACGGTATTTAGAACCCTATCACAGCGCGATCGCCCGGGTTAACGAACAAGTAGTCGGATTGCAGCAGCTAACGGCGGACAATAAGCGGCAGCAACAGCGCCTTCGCGATTTGAAAATTGCGATCGACTCTAAATTAGCCGAACTTGAAGGAACCATCAATCTGCGACGCCAACAAAACTTAGCAGCAGCCGTGCGGCAAGTAAAAACCGGTAGGGGAAAGCCAATCATGGGTGGCATTCGGCAGCAGATAGCCGCCATGACTGCTGAAGAAACTCAGCTATTGCAGCAGCGCGCCCGAGAATCTAAAAACAGCGCTAATTTGACCATCCTGACTTTTACGGTTGCTTCTTTAGTAAATTTCCTGTTGATGGTGTTGGTTTATTATTTGGTCAAGCGCGATCGAACTTTGCGCGACAAGGCCGAAATTAAGCTAAATCAACTGTTAGAACAGCTAGAACACGATCGCCACTCCCTACAATTAAGCGAAGAACGTTTCCGTCGCGCCATTCTCAACGCACCGCTGCCAATTATGCTGCACGCTGAAAACGGAGAAGTTTTGCAAATTAACTGCGCTTGGACAGAACTCTCAGGCTACGAATACTCAGAAATTCCTACAATTGAAGATTGGACAGAAAAAGCTTACCACAGTCGCCAATCGCTAGTGCAAGCAGATCTCGATCGGCTCCACCAATTAAACGCGCGCATTTCTGAAGGCGAATATATGATTGCCACAGCCAGCGGCGAAAGTCGAATTTGGGAGTTTTATTCCGCACCTTTAGATCAGCTTTCCGACGGCCGAAGTTTAGTAATTAGTACCGCCATTGACATAACTGCGCGCAAACAAGCAGAAGCAGAAATTCGGATGCTCAATGCTACCTTAGAACGGCGAGTCGAACTCCGCACCAATCAACTTCAAGCAGCTAACGAAGAATTAGAATCTTTCGCCTATACCGTTGCCCACGATTTGCGTGCTCCCCTGCGGGGAATGCAGGGATTGGCTGAAGCTTTATTAGAAGATTACCGGGACATCCTCGACGAACTTGGTCAAGAATACGCCCAGCAAATTGTTAATTCTGGGCAACAATTAGAAGAGTTGATCCAAGATTTGCTAGCTTACAGCCGCCTGAGCCGCACAGATTTATCCCTGCAAGTTTTAGACTTAGAATCTGCTGTAGCCGAGGCAATTGCTATGGTACAAGCTGACGCTAAATCCAGGCACGCTCAAATCAGTGTTCGATCGCCCTTGCCTGCGGTAATTGCCCACCGCGTTACTTTAGTTCAAGTAATCGCCAATCTGCTCACCAATGCTATAAAATTTGTGGAAGGCGCACCACCCCAAGTGCAGATATGGGCCGAGGAACTTGAGCTGCCTCAAGAGGGAGAGACAGACAGGGATATAGCGGGAGAATTGGAAAGGCAAACTGTGGGACAGTGGGAACATTCCCAGTTACTTATGGTCAACCCTCTATTGCCAGTCGGCCTCATCCGTCTTTGGGTAGAAGACAACGGCATCGGTATTGCTGCAGAACATCAAAAACGCATTTTTCGGGTTTTTGAACGGCTGCACGGTATCGAATCTTACCCCGGAACTGGTATAGGATTAGCTATTGTAAAAAAAGGAGTTGATCGCATGGGCGGTCAAGTTGGAGTGGAATCTCAATTAGGACAAGGCAGTCGATTTTGGATACAACTGAGGAAGCATGACCCAAACGCAGACGATTTTGCTGGTGGAAGATAACCCCGTTGATATTCTATTGATGCAGCGGGCATTTCGGAATGAGACTTTTGCTAATACTTCGCTGCAAATTGTGCGAGATGGAGATGCAGCGGTTTTTTATTTAAATGGGGACGGAGAATACAGCGATCGCGATCGTTATCCTTTACCTGCGATAATTTTACTAGATTTGAAATTGCCCAGGCGATCCGGTCATGAGGTTCTGGTTTGGCTGAGGCAGCAGCCGCAACTAAAACGCTTGCCAGTGGTTATGCTTACTTCTTCTAGCCAAAGACTTGATGTCAAACGAGCTTACGATTTAGGGGTAAATTCTTATTTGGTTAAACCAGTCGGGTTTGCTTCTTTATTGGAAATGATGCAGAGTTTTAGCGAGTATTGGCTCAACTATACCGAACTGCCGGAAACTCTATAATTTTCGGGTTTTTAGTGGGTGTTTATCGATTTTTATTGCTTGTTTCCTCGTTACCAAGCTCTTTCTGGTAGTGGCGTTTTCCCGATTTTTATTGCTTGTTTCCTCGTTACCTGGATCTTTTTGATAACGAGGAAATTAATTTTGTAGTGAGGCATCGCGTCCTCAATCATCTTAAAGAGGCAACCTCCAACATTTTTAGTCGGAGTGATTTTCGGCACTCTAACTAACAGCAAAATTATAAATTTTTAAAGTGGTACACATTCTAGTAATTGACGACAACCCCACTGATCGGCTGCTCGTTAAACGCGAATTAGAGCGGCAATTTTCGCCATTGCAAGTAACAGAAATTTCCGATAATAGATTGTTCGTGGAAGCACTGAATCGAGGTCAATTCCCTCTGGTGATTACCGACTACCAACTGCGCTGGACGAACGGTTTAGATGTGCTTAAAACTCTCAAAGCGCGTTATCCACAGTGTCCGATTGTAATGTTTACGAATACTAGCAATGAAGAAATTGCTGTAGAGGCGATGAAATCCGGATTGGACGATTACATTATCAAGTCGCCTAAGCACTACGTCCGCCTTTGCGTTGCTGTTCGCGCAGTGCTCCATCGAGTTGCCGCCTGGAAGTCGCCCGACTAGAAAATCAACTTAATTCTCTGCTAGAACGCTTAAATGTCGGAGTTTTTCGAGCGAGTTCCCAGGGGCAGCTTTTGGAAAGCAATCAAGCTTTTTTGCGCTTGTTTGATGCCAGCAATTTAGCAGATGTCCAAGGGATTTATCTGCAGCAATTTTTTTGCAACCGATAGATTCAGGGGAGTCTCGGTGTCAAAATCTAGAAATTACATTTCCTTTGGCAGACGGTCGAGTAACATGGATTCGGTTTACTCAATATCTCTACAGCACAGAAGGTGAAAGTAAGTAAGTCGGCAGGAAAATGCCTAAGTATGTAACAAAATATTAAGTAGGACGATCTGTTCTCAATTTAATGCGTTTTGTAGAGTAGTTTC